>NZ_JBPYDC010000006.1:0-147729 GCF_051847575.1 Psychrobacter sp. 1U2 | reverse complement strand
CAAGGATGGATGGAGAATAATCTACCTAAACTCTTCCATGATATGGGTTGTATCTCTTTTATTGTGGATTGACTATACCTTAAATCTTATTTTTTATAGCTATAGTGATTCTCAATTTAAGAACTGTTCTCTATTTTTTGAAAAAGCATCAATAAAATAACTTTTTCGAAATTTAACTAGTTCATCAAAGTTTTGTGCTGTTGAAAACCTTACAAAGTCATCTATATTAATATCTGTGCTGTAAGATAAATCTTGTGCTAACCGTTTAAAATCTGCACTAGTGTTAGCTAAATGATAAATCTCATTAAGACTTCTATTTCTTTTTAAATTATTCATCTTTTGGCTGAGTAGACAAAAATTGCATAAGTTATTTAGTTTTCGAGAGTTACTACCTGTAGATGATTTGAAATGATATTGTGAAATGATGTGGTCTACTTCAATACTTTCCCCTTTAGGAGCAGATTTTTGAGCTAAGACATAATAATAATATATAATTCCTGTTAAATCTTTTTGACTAGCTTCTTGGTCTTGAATAGTACCTTTGTCAATAAGTTCGTTTAAAAGGTTTACCCACTTATTTCCTCCAATTTCTTTCAAAGAGGTTCCATTTTTGAAATGGTTTATATTATCAGCAATTTTTGAATCACTAGATCCACGCCATTGTTTTAAAGTATATTCATATATCATTCTATCAAATAATGCATGAGTTTCATTCATAAAACTTGAGGCTTGAGCGCTATTGCTATTTGCAATAGAAATATCTTTGTCTTTCCAGTTTTTATAAATTAAAACTACAAAATTCAGGCATATGGCTTCAGAAGTTAAATCGAACAAGGTAGTATCCCAATCCTTCAAATATTGGAACAAAGGACTAGAATTAAGAAACTTACCCATTGTGTTTAACTCGTTCAAGACTTTATCTATTTCGTTCCAATTAATTTTTTTAGACCTAGATAAATTAGATATTTTATCTTTAGTAACTCCGCCTTCAAAGATAGCCGCCAATAGTTTGAACCCTAACGTAACCTTAGATTTGAACTGGGAATCTTTATCATAGTTAAGCTTTGGGAACACAAAATCTAGATCGACTAATCTCTCTAGGAATGTAGCAGGATAATCCCATAGAACTATTCCTTGTCTTTTAACACCTAATGTTTCATAAAGTTCAGTTACTGCATCATCGAAATCAGTTGAAGGATTCTCTATTTTTTTATTCCAACTTGGCTTTGCGGAAAGTATCTCAACAGCTGTAAGAGTTGTTCCTGAAGAGTTGATGAGCTTGAAAATATTCTGAGCGTCACTACTGGTACTTTTAGTTAGCTCTATAATGCCAATTTTTGTTCGACTTAATTGGGAGATAAGCTGTTTAACAATAAATATCCTATATTTCAATCTTTCCCAATTTGTACTAATATATTTGGCTAAACTATCTTCCGTAAAGCTTGAGTCTAAAGTATATCTGTTAATCAGGAATTCGTAAAAATCGTCTTCTTTTAAGTCGTCAATACTGTTTTTATCAAGATAACTCAAGAAGCTAGTAATGAATGTTGTAAGAATCGAACCATCTACTTTCTTTTGGCCTTCGCTATCATTAACTACATAGTCAATAGTCATAAAATATTTTGAAAAATCAAAAACTCTAGAGTAACCACTATATTTTGGTTCTACCTTATGACACATCAATATAATTTTTAACAAAAGATTTAGCCGAGCATGATATCTTGCTTCTACTCCATTATCCTCAATGACTTTGACGAACTCCTGAGTTGGGTTATCTAATCCAACGTTTGGATCATCATAATCATCTTCGTCTATTGATAAATCATTATCTGTTATAGATAACTCTGAGCTGACTGACTTTTCATCATCATCATCAGTGTCAGATTCTAGATGTCTCTCAATAGCTTCCCAAAACTTAATTTCAATCTCATCAGCAGAATCTGTTTTCCTAAACTTAATAAATTTTTTTGCCCATATATAAATATTTTCAGGATTATCATAAAGTTCAAGTAGAGCGTTTCGACGCTGGCGACCATCTAATAGCCAACGTGTAGGTATTTGACCATCTTTAGTTTTCAGTATTTCCTCATTCAACACAAACATACCAATTGGGAAGTTATTAAAAATACTAATGCAAAGTGCAAAATTCTTTTTATCGTTCCAAGTCTGTTTACGTTGAAATCTAGGTAAACGTATATTACTACTATCTGTTAAGGTTTTAGCTGATTCAGAATATATCTCATACATTGTAATTTCTCCGTAAGTAATGCCTCAGTTTTTTAAACAATAGTTAATTGTTAGTTATGATACAACAAAACCCCGATAAGCCAAAGCCTATCGGGGTTTTGTATTACTAAGCTTAATAAGGGTTTAAGCAGCTTACATCATACCGCCCATGCCACCCATACCGCCCATGCCCCCACCAGCAGGCATAGCGCCCATGCCGTCATCACTTGCAGGTAGATCAGTGATCATCGCTTCGGTAGTAAGCATGAGACCAGCGACAGAAGCGGCGTTCTCTAAAGCTGAACGCGCGACTTTAGCCGGATCTAGGATACCCATTTGCAGCATATCGCCATACTCGCCAGATGCCGCGTTGTAACCATAGTTACCGCTACCGCTTTTCACTTCATTGACGACGACTGAGGCTTCTTCACCAGAGTTGGTGACGATTTGACGCAATGGTGCTTCCATCGCGCGACGTAGGATATTGATACCCGCGTCTTGGTCATCATTGTCGCCTTTTAGCTCAGATAGAGAGTTCATCGCACGAACGAGAGCTACACCACCACCAGGGACGACGCCTTCTTCGACCGCAGCGCGAGTTGCATGTAGCGCATCATCGACGCGATCTTTCTTCTCTTTCATCTCAGTCTCAGTTGCCGCGCCGACTTTGATAACGGCCACGCCGCCAGCAAGTTTTGCCATGCGCTCTTGTAGCTTTTCTTTATCGTAGTCAGAGGTAGACTCTTCGACTTGACGTTTGATAGAGTCGACACGCTCATTGATCGCAGTAGTTTCGCCTGCGCCATTAACGATGACGGTGTTTTCTTTACCGACGGTGACTTTCTTCGCGGTACCTAATTGCTCAAGGGTCGCCTCTTCTAGACTTAGGCCGATCTCTTCCGAGATCACCGTACCACCGGTTAAGATAGCGATATCTTGTAGCATCGCTTTACGACGATCGCCAAAGCCAGGTGCTTTTACCGCACAAGTTTTTAGGCCGCCGCGCATGTTGTTGACTACCAAGGTCGCAAGCGCTTCGTTCTCAACGTCTTCAGCGATGATTAGCAATGGCTTGCTCTGCTGCATGACTTGCTCAAGTAATGGCACGATCTCACGGATGTTGCCGATTTTTTTGTCAACCAATAAGATATATGGGTTTTCAAATTCAGCGGTTAAGCTGTCTTGCTTGTTAGCAAAGTACGGGCTGATATAACCACGGTCAAACTGCATACCTTCGACCACTTCTAAGGTATCTTCAAAGCTTGAACCTTCTTCAACGGTGATAACGCCTTGCTTACCGACTTTTTCCATCGCTTGAGCAATTAGCTCACCGATTTTGGTGTCTGAGTTGGCCGAGATAGAGCCGACTTGGGCGATAGCTTTTGAATCGTCAGCTGGGGTTGATAACTGGTGAATCTCTTTTACCGCTTCGCGTACCGCTTTATCGATACCGCGCTTAAGATCCATAGGGTTCATGCCTGCAGCGACTGATTTCATGCCTTCTTGCAGAATAGACTGCGCCAATACCGTAGCAGTGGTGGTACCGTCACCGGCGACATCGTTAGTACGGCTAGCGACTTCGCGAACGAGCTGTGCGCCCATATTTTCAAACTTATTCTCAAGCTCAATCTCTTTAGCAACCGATACGCCATCTTTAGTGATAGTCGGTGCGCCAAAAGATTTATCGATCACCACGTTACGACCTTTTGGGCCTAGGGTGACTCGTACCGCGTTTGCTAGGATGTTTACGCCATCCATCATTTGGGTGCGGGCATCAATGCCAAACTTTACGTCTTTTGCCATGTTAAATTGCTCCATTCGTTATTTTAGTTCATTAAGTGTCATTCAATTAATCTTGATGAAGAGGTCAGGGTTCTATAATTACCCTTCTAACACGCCTAATACATCAGACTCTTTCATAATCAGTAGCTCTTCGCCGTCAACTTTGACAGTTTGACCAGCATATTGACCGAACAGGACTTTGTCGCCGACTTTGACATCCAAAGTGCGGACTTCACCGTTGTCACGAACCTGACCGTTACCGGTCGCTAGGATCTCACCTTGTGATGGTTTTTCTTGCGCGGATCCTGGTAATAAAATGCCACCAGCGGTTTTGGTTTCTTCTTCTATGCGGCGTACGACAATACGATCATGTAAAGGACGAATATTCATCGTTAGGACTCCAAAAGTTGTTTGAATAAAAGGTTCCGTGTCAGCCTAATAATAGCAGCGCCGTCCAGCTTTTGTTTTTGACTACGCTAATAGGCACGCTATTATAGGCTCGCTTTAATAAATAAGCTTCGAGCTTGTCTCAAAAAGTGGGGGCATACGCGTAGAGCTTCAAGGGCGTGGCCCAAAAATTTACAAGAATAATGCTAATAAAAATCATCTATCTTAAGCTAGGAGCAAGTTTACTGACAGGATGTTACTGAGTCCAAATACTGACTTGTTTTGGGTAACCTCAGCTACAAGAGCCAAACGTCTGCTTAAGAGCCGAACCTTGAAAATGTAACAAGGTATGACCATTATATTAGCTAACAATCTAATGCTGACAAAGAAATCACAATAGCTACTGAGCTGCCCTGATTAAATTATAAAAAGTTAAATTATAAAAATCTTGCTAATCATTAGCTGTATAATTATTAAGGAATATCCATGACTTTATTATCTTCTTTTACTCCCTTTAATACGCAAAAACGCAGCAGTAAACTACGTACTACGCTAATGACAGGCGCTAGTATCGCTGCTATTGGAGCTTTATCTATGACCGCCCCTACTCTGGCTAGCGCCAAAACTATTCAGCCTTCGACTGCTGATTATAGCTTTACCGTTGAAGATAAATACAAGGGTAACGCGACTCGCACTCTAAAAAAATCAGGCAATACTTGGAACTATAATGTTAAGGCCCGTGTCGCCGGCGTCGCGAGTGCGTCGCAAAGTAGTACTTTTACGATAGCGGGCAACAATGTCAGCCCTTCTAAAGCCAGCACCACTTATAAGCTTTTGGGTATTGGTCGCACCCATAATCTAAGCTTTGATTCGGCAGGTAAAAAAGTGACGAGTAGCTATAAAGGTAAAACCACAACGTCAAACATGGCGCAGCAAGCTTTTGATGATTTGAGTTTAGAAGTGCAAATTCGGCAAGACCTGTTAAATGGTAAATTCTCAGGCAATTACTACATGGCCAAAAAAAATAAAGTCGAAAAGACACCTTTCAAAAAAGTGGGCAATACCAAAGTAACCGTACCGGCAGGCACTTTTGATACCGTACGAGTTGACCGTATTCATGATGATAATAGCCGCTCGACAAGCTTTTGGCTCGCGCCAAGCTTAGATTATTTGCCAGTCAAAGTCAGTCAGATTAACGATGGTAAAAAGATGGACTTAGAGTTGAAAAAAGTGCGCTAAACAATAGCACATTAAAACTATTAGGTTCAAAATCAAAAAGCGGCGCTCTACTATCATCAGTAAAGCACCGCTTTTTTATGTCAGAACTTTTTATGTCAGAGAATTCAGCTATTTCTCTACTTTATTCATCGACGGTAAGCGCTTGAGCAAGATAAACAACCAAATATTGATCGCCAATAATAAAGCAAAATCAAGCCCATAAACCAAAATCTCTGTCCAACTACTGCCATAAACACGAGTAAATAACACGACGCCGCTGGCTCCTAGATAAACCAAGGTTAACATACTACTGACCAGTAACGTATAAGGGGAGCGCCCGCGTACTATTGAAGGGGTGATGATAAAGGCCGGTATCAGCCACAAGCCATGCCAAGCGATACCGCCAATGATATCAGGATTACTCGGATTAAACAGACTAATAAATATCGGCAGCACTAACAGCCGATATGCTATCCACACTAGCCAGGTTAGCAGTAAGCGCTTCTGCATAGGCGCAATGGGCTTTTTTGACTTAACGGCTCTAGCCGATTTAGGGCTGGGTGTTTGCTTAGAAGGCGTAGAAGTTGTGGACATTAGCGGCGGTATTTTCCTAATTTATAGCACATTGTTATCATTTAGCTTTTTTCATTTAGCTCAACAGCTTTAAGCGCTTAGCGCTTCCAGTTTGCTTGCAACAGCGCTTGGGCAGTAATGGCGAGACGGCGACCCTGAGCAATGGCCAATTCACGCTCATCGTCGGATATGGGCTGATCATGAGCGGCGCCGCTGACATGACTAGCGCCATAAGGAGTGCCGCCACGTTGAGTGCGATTGAGCGCAGCCTCACCATAAGGCAATCCTACGATCATCATACCGTGATGCATAAGGGGTAACATCATCGTCAGTAGCGTGGTCTCTTGACCGCCGTGCATCGAGCCTGTTGCGGTAAATACTGAAGCGGGCTTGTTTTGTAGATTTCCCGCCAGCCATAGCGTCACAGTATTATCCCAAAAGTACTTCATAGGAGCGGCCATGTTACCAAAATGCGTAGGACTGCCTAAGGCTAATCCAGCACAGTTCTTGAGATCGTCCATAGTACAGTAAAGATCGCCCTCGTCAGGTATAGCCGCTTTGCTCGCAGTCGTCTCAGCCGCCACCGTCGGCACAGTGCGTATACGCGCGGTCATACCAGCATCCTCTATCCCCTGAGCAATGGCATAAGCCAAAACATTGGTAGTGCCATGACTTGAGTAATATAGCACTAATACATAGGGATCAATCTGACTCATGGGCAAAGCTTCCTTTTGGGTGATACTCATTGAAATGATTCGGGTGCAGGCTACATTATGCCCGAGTCGTTGAGTGACATGCAAACCGACTGCTACTGCCTAGCATTTTGACACAAATAAGTGGCAACTGAGGCTAGGACATTTTGTTACACTATTGTCATCTCTATCCTTCTACATGGTCAATATGGAAAAATTAACTCAAAAATTTCCTTTTTTACAGCAGCGTTGGTTTAAGTTTGTAAGGTTTTTGATTAGGCATTTCTTTGAAGATAACTGCCAACAAAAAGCCGCGTCTTTGACCTACACCACGATGTTGTCAATTGTACCTATATTTACGGTACTGCTGATGATTTTGTCTTCAGTACCCGCTTTAGCTTCTGCCCGCGCGCAGATATACGAAGTCATTTATAGTAACTTATTGCCACAATCGAGCCTGCAAGTCAGTAAATACATCAATAACTTTGCCGAAAAATCGACCAATTTAACGGCTATCGGGATAATGATTTTATTTGTCACGACTATTATGACATTAACGACTATTGAGCGCGCTTTCAATCAGATTTGGCGCGTGGATGAACGCTCAGGCGGTCTCAAAAGTCTGCTACGTTATTGGACGATTATTACCTTAGGGCCTTTAGTTTTAGGGACGGCTTTTATTGTCTCGAGTGCGGTGCAAAGCTTGAGCTTTCTAAATCGTCAAATAGCCGGTTACGGTATTGATTGGTCTTTTTGGGTACAGGTAGTATCAATCGGCATTACCGTAGCAGGTTTTATTGGTATGTATTGGTTTATCCCAAAAGCGCGCGTACCTGCTAAGAGTGCGGTGATTGCTGGGGTGATTATAGCTGTCCTGTTTGAGCTGCTCAAGTATGTGTTTGGTACGGTTATGACCAACTTCACGAGTTATGAGGCGATTTATGGTGCTTTTGCAGCGATTCCAATCTTTTTATTATGGATCTATTTATCATGGAATCTGATCTTACTAGGGGTTGAGATTAGTTATACCGTCACTATTTTTGAGACTGAAGAGGTCTACCCGCGTCATCCGTTACTGAGTCTACTCGATATGCTGAACTTAGTTTATAGCCGCTACCTAAAAGGCGAAGCGGTCAGTGAACAGGAGCTGCGTAACGTCTTGGGCCGTAAGGAGCTGCCTAAATGGTATATTTATATTAATTACCTTAAAGACAGTAACCTCATCACTATGACTGAAGATGATGATTATGTACTCAAAAAAGATTTGAGCACCATGACGCTATGGGATTTTTATCGGACTCTGCCCTATCCTTTGCCTATCAAAGACGAGCTCGATGAGATGACGCTAGAGGATCAAGAGCCGTGGCTGAGCTTACTGGTCGATCGTTTTGAGGATACAGAAGCCTTTGCTAAACAGCAGCTGAACCTGCCACTCGCCGCTATATTTGCTCATAGTCATCCGCGCAAAAAACATCCGACAAACGCTAGCAAGCCTTCTCGCTTTAAGGATAAGCGCACACTGCCCTTTGACCCTGAAGCTTATGATAAAGATAGTGACATGTCTCAAAATGATGACGCGCCGCAAGCGGTCATTCCTAGAGATAGCGCAAAAGCGGTGAGCAGAGACAAGCATCAGCAGCAGCACAAGCGCATGAATCAACATACAATCACTGCTGATAGAAATATTATCACTGAAGCAGATAATCCAAATTAAAGTAAAAAAACACCTTTTAAGGATCATTTTAAGGCTATTTTGATTGGCTTAAACAATTTTTAATAAAGACTTTTTTTAATAGAAGCTTAGCAATAGAAACTGGGGAGTCTGCGATAGTGAGTGACCATACTAACAATAAGCAAAAAAACTTACTGAATCGTTTTATAACCATCAGCTTGCATAGCTTTAAGCAGTTCGCGGACCTTCTGTCATATCAGACCTTAACTAACTTACCGGATCGTCTAAAAAACATCTGGGAGCGGCTACTAGGCTCGTATTGGTTTATTCCGACCTCTTTTGTGCTTTTAGGCATACTATTAGCGCCCCTGCTTATCTCTATTGATCAACAATTCGATCGCGAGACAGTCCGAGACATCAGCTTCGCGTTTACGGGTGATGATGATGCCGCGCGCGCTATCATGACTTCCATTGCAGGCGCCGTCCTCGGCGTGGCGGGTACGACCTTTTCCATCACTATCGCTGTGCTCTCTATGGCGTCCTCACAATTTGGGCCTAGACTACTGCGTAATTTTTTGACTGACACCTCTAACCAGTTAGTGCTCGGTGCCTTTATTGGCACTTTTAGTTATAGTCTACTGGTCTTAAAATCTATTCATAAGTTTGATGTTAGCTTTGGGGTACCGCAGCTGGCGGTAACTTTTGCTATTATTATGGCTATTATTTGTGCTTTACTGTTGGTGTATTTTATTCAGCATATGGTCCATGCGATTCAAGCTTCGCACGTGATTCAAGGCGCCAGTAACGACGCCATTGCCAATATCTATTATTGGTATAGTGATACCTGTGATATTCAGCATCAGCGCGATGCGACAAGCGAAGACATTGATGATTATTTAACTTGGTCGGCCGCCCCTATCTATGCACCAAATTCAGGTTACTTACAGCAGATTTATATTGATTCCTTAATCATTTTAGCGCAAGACTATGGCGGGGTGATCCGATTACAGACTAATTTGGGCAGCTTTGTCACCGATAAGAACATCATGGGCTATTTTTATAAACGTCCAGCCGAAGATGAAAGCTACTTACAAAAGACTAAAACCTCAAACTTAGCTATTATGCCGCGCGCCCCTGATGCGCTATTTTGGCAACGTTTTGCGACCGGTATTGAGTTACAGAAAAGACCTTCGCATACTAGTGATATCGGCTATAGTTTAGGTCAAATCACTGAGATTGCTGTACGTGCCTTATCCCCTGGTATTAATGACCCCAAAACAGCGGTGAACTGCGTCCAGTCCCTGACTTCTTGCTTGAGTATTATGATGCGCCGTCAGCCGCCAAGCCCCTATCATTTTTATTATCCGGTGCGTAATAAAGATATTAATGAAGTTAAGGTAAATCATTCGCGGGCGTCTACCTTAGCGGTAGTGACCAAAACTCCAAAGATATCTGACTTTATTGACACCTCTTTGGGCGAGATACGCCGTTATGCTACCGCTGATCTCATGGTGCTAAAAGCGCTTTGCCAAGCTCTAACGGATCTTAATTATGCTAGGGTCAATAGCGCTCAACGCCAAACCTTATTGCACGAGCTAAAACTTATTGAAGCGGCGGGTCAACAAAACCTAGCTTATGGTGAGCTCACGACGGACCTGCTCGATATGTGCTGGCAAGCACGGCAGTTTATCCAAAGTAAAGATGCGCAGCATCAGTACTTTACTTATACGAGTAAATTTGCAAGCCATATTAATAAAGCGTTAGAAAGCCAGTCGAGTTAAATTTATCGTCGCCTTTATTTTACTTCAATACCTATCTGAGACAATTTTATGGCATCTACCTCCGGCCTAAGCATCCTTGAGATCAGTGCTATCTTCTTATCGATAACCGCACTGCTAAGCTACGTCAATCACCGCTTTATCGGTTTACCAACTACTATTGGGGTGATGGTAATCTCCATCTTGCTCTCGATCTTTGCTATATTTTTGGGATTTTTGGGATTCGATCAGCTGATTGATTATGAGATCAGTTTGTTAGACCAGCTTGATTTCACTGAAGTTTTGCTAGACGGCATGCTCTCTATGTTGCTGTTTGCTGGTGCTTTGCATGTCAATATCGGTGATTTGCGCCGCTATAAACTTCCTATCGGCATATTGGCTTGTATTGGTACGATCATCTCAGCCGTCCTTATTGCTACCGCGATTTATTTGATGCTACCGCTGCTAGGTTTTGGCTTGCCTTTTATTTGGTGCTTATTGTTCGGCGCTTTAATCTCACCGACCGATCCTATTGCAGTAATGGGTATTTTGGCCTCTGCTGGCGCGCCCAAAAGCTTAGAAACGGTTATTGCAGGTGAGTCGTTATTCAATGACGGTATCGGCGTCGTTATCTTTGTCATTCTGCTTGGGATTTTGACTAGTGGTGATATCCCAACGGCTAATTATGTGGCGCATACTTTGGCAGTTGAAGCTGGCGGCGGTATTGTTTTTGGCTTAGTGTTAGGCGCGATTTTGTATTACTTAATCAAGAGCATTGATAGCTATCAAGAAGAGGTGCTATTGACTTTGGCCGGTGTCATCGGCGGTTATGCGCTCGCCAGCTATTGGCACTTGTCAGGGCCGCTAGCGATGGTAATGATGGGTTTGATGGTCGGAAATCGCGGACGAGCCTTGGCGATGAGTGATAAGACGCGTCATTATGTCGATCTGTTTTGGGAGCTGATTGATGAGATTCTAAATGCTATTCTATTCGTCTTGATCGGTCTTGAGATTGTGATGATCGCCTACTCTAGTAATCTGTTTATCGCTGGCGGCCTGACGATTATCATCGCTCTATTGGCGCGCTTTATTGTCGTGGGTATGACCACGAAGACTTTTAGTAGACAGCTTGACTTGCCCAATGGCGCTTGGAAAGTGTTAACTTGGGGTGGTTTGCGCGGTGGCATATCGGTCGCCTTGGTATTACAGCTACCCATAGGCGCCGAGCGTGATATTTTATTGGCTTTAACCTACGCGGTGGTTATCTTCTCAATCTTAGTACAAGGCTTGAGTGTCGGCAGGGTCGCGAAAAGTATCAGTCAAGATAAACCTTCGGCAAAGGTTACTTTATAAGCTTTAACCGCATAAAATTTGAGTGAATAAAACTCAAAAGTAGACCAAATCAAGCAGCCATTACTTTAACTCTCCGTAATAGCTGCTTGATAGCTAAATACCCCTTCAAGGCTATCGCAACTTTGATCTAACATCTCGACAGCGGCGCTTTTATATCAAACCTTTACGTTTCATATTGCGATAAACCACAATAACAATAATAACGTTCAATATCAGAATAGATAATTTAAACCAGTCAAATGGGCTAGTGACTAGATAATACACTTCAACTGGAATAAATATACCGTAGCCAAGCACGCTAAACCAGTAAGCCCACGTCCTGTCTTGCCACAAGCCATACGCTTCGATAAAACGAATACTCGCGTAAATACAGATAAATAATAGAAATAACGGCCAATTCTGACTGGCTCGTTGCGCAATTGCGATAGTGCTCTCGACCTGAGGTGCTAACAGCTGTCCAAAGTACTGCTGCCAAGACGACGTCGCTGTTGTCAGCCATTGCTGAAGGTCGCTGTGCCATAGCCATAGTGCTCCCGCGCCTAGTAGCGCGCCCACGCCTTTGACAATCTCGTAAATGGCAACTGCTTTTATCGATTCGCTAGCCGCGCTTTTATTTTGCCTAGCAGTGTTAGCCAAAGAAAGTCTCCACAACTCGGCCTTGCAGTTGCTGTGCAAAAAACGGCGTGTTTTTGCCATTAGAGAGCATCGTCTTGCTCGTCACTTGCCATTCCACATTTGGATCTACTAAGACTGCGCCGCCTGTGTTTTCATACTGCGCGCTGATACCAGCAATTTTTGCTGGATTGAGGCATATCTTATCGACCAGTTGATCTAAGGTTAAGATCTCATCGCGTACTAGCTGACAAGCGAGCGCCATAAAGGTATCAAAGTTAGAGATGCCTGGGGTGCTCTCAGCAAAAGGCGCTTTTTTGGCGGTCGCATTAAGAGGTTCGTGATGACTACAGATCGCATCTATCGTGCCATCTTGCAGGCCACGGCGCAGCGCTTGCTGATCGGTGTTACTACGTAGCGGTGGCAACACATAAGCTTGAGCATTAAATCCTTCTAAATTATCATCGGTAAGATACAATTGATGCATAGCCACGTCACAAGTCACCGGCAAGCCCTTATCTTTCGCCCAGCGCATCAGCTCTACTGAGGATTTACAAGACAACTGACTAAAGTGCGCGGCAATACCAGTCTCCTCCACCATCAATAACTGCGTCGATAAGGCGACAGTCTCAGCGATCCATGGAATACCTTGGAGACCGTGATATGAGGCAATGTAACCTTCATGCGCGACCCCTTCCCCAGAAAGACTCGGCTCATCAGGATAAAAAAACACTTTTAGGCCAAAAGTAGCGGCATACTCCAACGTGCGCAATAGAACCAAATCATTAGCGAAAGGCTGCCGCGCATTAGAAACAGCGATACAGCCGCCTTTTTTTAGGCCAGCAATGTTAGACGGGTTATCTCCTTTTAAGCCCTCAGTCAAGGCACCAAGGATATGTAAATAAATACCACCATCTTCAAGCGCGCGCTCACGTAAGCCCTTGAGCAGCGAGCCATTTTCTAAGATAGGATTGGTATCTGGCGGAATTACCACATGCAAAAAGCCATTACCACGAGCAGCACGACCCTCTGAGATTAGCGTGCCATGCTGCTGTTGCCCTGGTTCACGCAGACGCGCGCATAGATCAACGAGCGGCGGTAATACCCACATCTCACGATCGGCTGTTAATGTTGCTAACTGAGCCGTTGCCGTGCTTGGCAGTGATTTTTTGAAGGCTTCTGGGAGTAAGTCGTACATATGAATATCTGAATTCTGAGTCATGAGCGTTATTACCGTGTCAGTAAGGGGTATAAATAAAATAGCGTAGTGGGATATTAGGGCCTGTTTGATCCTGCGACTTTGTCACTAACAGAGCTTAGCTACGAGCCGCTTGGTGAGCGCGCTGGCCTTCCATCGCTAAAGCTAACACCGCCATACGAATAGCCACCCCATTACTAACCTGCTTCAAGATCACCGACTGCGCGCTATCTGCCACACTAGAGGCAATCTCAACGCCGCGATTCATCGGTCCTGGATGCATAATCAGCACATCAGGCTTCGCTAGTGCCACGCGCTCAGGTGTGATGCCGTAATGTTTGTAATACTCACTCGATGAGGCTAGTAGCGGCGAGCCAATCCGTTCGTTCTGTATTCTAAGGCCCATAATGACATCACAGTCAGCTACACACGCATTCATATCTTCATAGACGTTCACACCAAAGCGTTCAATCCCTTTAGGTAAAAGCGTTCGCGGCGCAATCACTCGGATATCTTTAACCCCTAACGTTTGTAGCGCACTAATATCTGAGCGCGCTACGCGTGAATGCTTAATATCGCCGATAATCGCCACCGATAGCTCCTCAAACGGTCGCGGCGCTTCACGGTGGATAGTGAGCATATCGAGCATACCTTGGGTCGGATGAGCGTGCCAGCCATCACCGCCATTGATAATAGCGATATCTGGAGTAACCTCAGTGGCCATAAAATGCGCCGCTCCTGAAGCCGAGTGACGCACCACAAAAATATCCGCGGTCATCGCTTGCAAGTTCCATAGCGTGTCGCGTAAACTCTCCCCTTTTTTGGTACTCGAGCGCGCAATATCGATATTGAGCACATTAGCGCCCAGACGCTTTTCTGCTACTTCAAACGTCGTGCGTGTCCGCGTTGAGGGCTCAAAAAACAAATTCATTACCGTACAACCCTCTAGCTCAGGACGGTTTAGCAATTGTCCTTTTTCATCAATAAAAGTCTCGGCCTTAGCGATGATGCTTTGGAGTTGAGCCTTATTGAGTCCTTCTACTCCTAAAAAATGGCGGATTCTACCATCGTCGTTGAGCTGCGGGCGACTCAAAGAGATATCGAGCTGCTTATGGATAGCTCTAGGATCGACCTTAGCGTAGTCCGTAGACGAGGTATTAGCGATTGAACGGGTATCATTAGAAGTTGGCATAGTGGCGAATCTTTATTATTAATTTAGAAGAAAGATTTTGTAAAATAGGTTTGATATAGACTTAAACGCTCTAAGCGGTAGTATTGTAAGCGAACAACAAGCTTATCATCACAGACAAAAAGACTTTATAGCGCTTATTTGCTACACTTTACGTGACTCCACTGCTGTCATCGATCGTGATAATAACAGATCAGTAGTAAAGTCAATAATAAAGACAGTGTAGCTGATTTTTGTGGTCGCACAAAGGCATCGTACGGTCTATTTATCACGCTTACTTATTACGCTCAGGCATTATTACCTTTTTAATAATTTTTGCAAGCACAGATAGCACTAGATAAGTGATGAGGATAAAATAATAATTACTCGTATAATTACTCGCATTGTATCGAATATTATCGCATAACAATTGAATAACTAGGACGCTTTGGACTTCCACTGCCCTATACTTTTAACCTCTACCTTTATATCTCTTAGGAAACCCTATGACGACCTTGGCACAATATCTAAATGAACATTCCGCAAACCCCGCGGTCACTGAACTGATTACGACAGTTACTGAAGTCGGTAAAACCATCTCAAAGTTATTACAAAAAGGCGCTTTAGCGGACATCTTAGGGGAAGCAGGTAATCAAAACGTCCAAGGCGAAGAGCAAAAGAAGCTTGATGTGTTGGCCAATGACTTATTGTTAGAGGCTTTGGCAACAAATACCCATTGTGCAGGGGTAGCCTCAGAAGAGCTCGATCATGCGACACCTGCTAATAAAGACGGTAGTCTACTTATATTGTTTGATCCCCTTGATGGCTCATCGAATATCGATATCAATATGGCAGTGGGTACTATTTTTTCTATTTTGCCGTACCAGCGTCAGGGTCAAGTCAGCGAAGATAAAGACTTCTTGCAAGCCGGCAATAAACAATTGGCCGCTGGTTATTTATTATATGGTACATCTACCGTATTAGCACTCACCATTGCCGATAGCGTTGTTATGTTTAGTCTAGACCCTGACACTGGCGACTATCTACTGATAGCAGACCAGGTGCAAATCAATGCAGATACTAGCGAGTATGCTATCAATGCCTCTAACTATCGTTACTGGCAGCCGCCTATGCAGCAGTATATCGATGAGTTAATCGCTGGTAAGACTGGCGTACGCGGCCGCGATTTTAATACCCGCTGGGTGGCGGCAATGGTCGGCGATGTACACCGAATCTTATGCCGCGGCGGGCTGTTTACTTATCCATTCGATACTAAAGATGCCAAAAAAGCTGGCAAATTGCGCTTAATGTACGAGGCCAACCCGATGAGCTTACTCATAGAACGAGCGGGCGGTATGGCAACAGATGCCGTTACGCGTATCTTAGATATTGAACCCACTGATATCCATCAGCGTGTACCAGTGGTGCTCGGTAGCAAAAACGAAGTCGCTTATATTAAACAGCTCCATAGCGCTCATAATGAGTCGTGAATACTATTAGTCAAATAGTCAAAGTCTAGCTGATAAGGACTGAGCTTAACCTTATCAGCTGATTGTAGGGCAGCTTGACTTCAATGAGCTTTGCAATTTTTATTTTTAACTTCTAAGCGGACTGCTATGATCTCTAATCCTACTGAGCTGATTACCTCTGATAAAAATCAAACCGTAAAGCTGGCAAAAGCGCTCTTGACTCAAGCTCGTCAGCGCAAAAAGCAAGGACAAACGGTCATAGAAGGCATCCACTTAATGGATGCGGCTCTGCGTAGTGACTATCCCTTAGTTCAAGTGTTATTAGCGCAGTCTGCACACAGTCATCCTGAAGTGCAGCAGCTATTAAAGCGTCTGCCTACTTATACGAGTATTTTGACTGTCGCCGATTCGCTCTATACTAGCATTCGTAGTTTAGGAGCTGGCGTAGATATCATGGCTATTATTAATATACCCGCCTTAACTTTACCTACTATTAATCATGACTGCTTAATTTTAAATGATGTGCAAGACAGTGGTAATGTAGGCACATTACTTCGCACCGCGGCAGCGGTCGGTATCGAGACAGTGCTTTGTAGTACTAATACTGCGCAAGCATGGTCACCCAAAACCCTGCGAGCTGGTATGGGCGCTCAGTTTGCTTTGAGCATCTACGAAAACCTAGCCGTAGCGGATATCTTACAGCAAGTACAGACGCCGCTACTTGCGACTAGCTCTCATACGGACACCTTAATTTATGATTATGACTTACGCACGCCTATAGCCTGGGTAATGGGTCATGAAGGCCAAGGGGTGAGCGATGAGCTGATGCAGTGCGCGACTCCTATCGCGCTACCGCAGCCCAATGGCCAAGAGAGCTTGAATGTGGCTATCGCAGGCTCATTGTGCCTATACGAGACTTTACGGCAAAGGCAGTATAGCTAAAATGCCTCAAAGCTCGTGCTAGCTGACATATGGGTTCGCTCGTAGCCATTTAGTAGCCAAAAACTTCGTGCCTTTACTCACCGGCATACCCGCATGTAAGCTCAAAGGTTCAATACTACCGTCAAACTTGGTATTAGCAAAATACAAGGCCATGCCTTTTTTTGGTCTGACTTCTAAATTTATCTTTGGGAAGTTAGTTCCACCTCCAGCCTCTACATCAGATAGATACATCAGCAGAGTACCTACGCGCTGGCCACCTTTGCCAGTATTTTTTTGATAATTTTCATTTTTAGGATCAAAAAAATCATAATGTGGACGATACTCTTGACCCGTACCATACTGTAGAACCTGTAGCCCTTCTCCATGCACCACTGGCCAATGCAATAAGGCTGCTATTCTGTTTTCTATTGTCGTTATCAAAGGCGTCGCACCGCGCTGAAAGCCGTAGCTTTTACTGGTTCTAGCATCGTGCTCGGCAAAAGTACCATCGACAGGGCTTACCACTCGAGAATCTCGCATTTTTCCTTCAGTACTACTTATCAATTGATCGCACTCTTTATGACTTAAGAAGCCCTCAATGACGGCGACAAAGGGCGGATAAAAAGTCGATGCCAGTCTAACCGTCTTATCTGGTAGGACTATCGAGTTGTGACTCATATCCATATAAGGGATATTGATAGTACCTGATTGCTGCGACATCAGCTCATAGGCTGCACCGTAAAAACCTCTTTCAAAAAGCGTGTTGATGATTTTATGATAGGCAACGCCGCGATCTATATTCTTTGCGATCCACTGCTGCCAAGTGGGTTCTAACTGTAAAATTGCATTCATAGTTATTCTTTATCCTCTCGTCCATGAAACTTATCTCAATAGCATTATAGAATCCTATATTAGACTAAATAAAGCCTGTATCCAATAACCCTGCCCTAACCCATAATACTTAGGTCTAGGGCGGATTTGTATAAATTATTAACTTATCTAATGATACAGACTCAGCCTAATAAAAAGCCCCGCTATATCATAGCAGGGCTTGTTTAACACAAATTAAGATTATCGGTAGTACAAAGGGTTGAACCTTATACTTTGCTAGTCAACTCAGGTAAAGCTTCGAATAGATCCGCTTCTAAGAAGTAATCAGCAACGCTAGCAATAGGCGCTTCTGGATCATTATTGATCGCAACGATAACTTTAGAATCTTTCATACCGGCTAAATGCTGAATCGCACCAGAGATACCAGCGGCGATATACAGCTGCGGTGCAACGATTTTACCCGTTTGACCGACCTGCATATCGTTTGGCACATAACCTGCGTCCACAGCAGCGCGTGATGCACCGATAGCAGCACCTAGCTTGTCTGCTAGAGGCTCAATGTACTTAGTGAAGTTTTCACCATTCGCTAGAGCACGGCCACCTGAGACGACAATACCAGCTGAAGTCAACTCTGGACGATCTGAGGCTGCCATCTCTTCGTTAACGAAGCTTGATTTGCCAGCATCTTGTACATTATCGATAGTTTCAACAGTCGCTGAACCACCTTCGCTTGCTACTGGATCAAAAGCGGTTGTACGCACAGTGACCACAACTTTTTCTTCAGAGGTTTTTACTGTCGCAGTCGCGTTGCCGGCATAGATAGGACGCTCAAAGGTTTGTGCATCTACGACTGCTGAGATCTCGGAGAGCATGCTGACGTCAAGTAGAGCAGCAACGCGAGGCATGAAGTTTTTACCGGTTGTCGTAGCAGCGGCGACAATGTGGCTGTAATCGCCAGCAATATCAGCTACTAATAGCGCAACGTTTGCTGCTAGTTGATGCTCGTAAGCCGCATTATCAGCTAATAAGACTTTACTAACGCCTTCCGCTTTTGCCGCTTCATCAGCTGCAGCTTGTGCACTGCTACCAGCAACTAGTACATGAACATCGTCGCCCATCTGTTTTGCAGCGGCGATAGTGTTTAAGGTTGCCTTTTTTAGACTGGCATTGTCATGTTCTGCATATACCAAAATGGCCATTGTTTTATCCTTTATATATTCGCGTAATCGTTTATGTGCTTTAATATCTATGATGGCAGCTTTGGTGATACGTCTTATTCTCTAGTTTATGTCTTCAAAGAAACTTCTAAAAAAAGTACGATCTAAGAGAATAAATTCATATCACTTTGCCAAATCTACAGTCGATATTAGATTACTTTAGCTTCATTTTTTAGCTTATCAACCAACTCATCCACAGACTTCACAGTGATACCGGCTTTGCGCTCTGCTGGCGGCTCAACTTTAGTGATCTGCTGCTTGGACGCCATGTCTACACCAAAATCAGCTGGCGTTTTTTCGTCAAGTGGCTTCTTCTTAGCTTTCATGATGTTTGGTAGCTTAGCGTAGCGTGGCTCATTTAGACGCAAGTCAGTAGTAATGATAGCAGGTAGATCTAATGCAACCGTTTGCAAGCCGCCATCAATCTCACGAGTGACGTTTACTTTGTCGCCTTCTACTTTGACTTCTGAAGCGAAGGTACCCTGACCCACGCCCATTAGTGCCGCTAACATCTGACCTGTTTGGTTGTTATCATCATCAATGGCTTGCTTACCTAACAAGATAATATCAGTGCTCTCGCTTTCAGCGATGTTCTTTAGGATTTTGGCCACTTGTAATGGATATGGCTTCTCGTCAGTTTGGACGAGTACACCACGATCAGCACCTAGTGCTAGCGCTGCACGGATCTGCTCTTGTGACTCTTTTGGTCCGACTGAAGCGACGATAATCTCATCAATGACGCCTGCTTCTTTAAGGCGTACGGCCTCTTCTACAGCGATTTCATCAAATGGGTTGATAGACATCTTAGTGTTTGATAAATCCACACCTGAGTTATCGGCTTTGACACGAACTTTTACGTTATAATCAATGACACGCTTGACCGCGACTAATGCTTTCATACGTTCCTCGTTTCTGAATATTATGAATTAAAGCCATTCAATGATGGCTATTATGAATCTTACTTTTGACACAAAGGTTTACTATATTGAGTAAACCGAACTGAATTGTGATTGATGTTTACACTTAGCTTATAAGACCCGACTATCTTGCGTGAGCAAGGCTTTTAGGTCAAGATGACGCCGTGAATAATGGGTCATAAATTTATAAGCATTTAGATAAATACTATAATTAAATTTATAATGGGCTTGCTAATTTCTCCAAAGCCTTGTTATTAGTACCCTTTATAGCATCAGTCACTAACGAATTGCTTAACTTTTTGTTATCATTTCGAAAATACGTCCACCTTACCTTTCTGATCAATCCCGTTATCGTAGGCCGTCACCAAAATTCTATTATCGCGAATATCATCAAATAGTGACCAGTCAGGACTTATATCGCTAGTTTTTATGACGCTTATGTCAGCTGTTGTCTCCATAATCACCGCAAATACTTCTGATTTGGATTTTATGCCATTTTTACGTAGAATTTGCTTGATATCATTCTCGCTTATTTTTGCTTGTTTTAAATTATTATAAAGATAATCTCCATTCGCCATCAAAATAATGGGCTGATTATCTATAAGCGCTTTAAACGATTTGAACTTTCGTCTAACGATAGACAGTAGGGCTTGCAACGTGAACAGCATACCAATGGCAAGCACGCCTTGAAGTAGCGAAGTCGATTTTGACAGTACTGTTGAAGCCAAAATACTACCGATACCAACAGTCATAGCCAGATCATAGCTCGATAACTTTGAGAAACTACGTAAGCCAACAATACGGGTAAATAGTATCAGACAGAAATAGAACCCCATAACTGATAGCGCTATGCCGACAACTTGTTGCCAATCAATCGAAAACCAAGTTTGCCAGTCCATACTCTTATCCTAGTCGTTTTAATTTTATAGATGATACTCATTGTAAAATAACACGCACGTTTTCCTTGTTACTTTCTTTTTACTATGTCTTATAAGCTGTTGAACATTAGTAAGTAACGAGGTTTCTTTAAAGGCAAAGTTTCTTCAAAAAAGTGTTTAGCTATTTATCAATAATCGCTTATAGAATTCATCCAAAACTTAGACAAAAAAAAGCAACCTTAATAGAGGTTGCTTTTGCTATACAGTCTAAACAATAGGGTTGTTGTTATCACAACATAATAATCTATGCATATAAATTTGCATATCAGGTTAACTGAATTTCAGTTACTCCTTACAGCAAACTTACTTATAGTGCTTCGATTTGCTCAGCTTGTGGACCTTTTTGACCTTCACCTAAAACAAATGATACTTTTTGGCCTTCAGCTAGAGTTTTGAAACCACTACCTTGGATAGCGCTGTAATGAGCGAATACATCTTGTCCGCCATTATCTTGTGCGATGAAACCAAAGCCTTTAGCTTCATTAAACCACTTTACAGTGCCTTCAACTTTATCAGACATAATTTTTCCTAACTCTTAAACGATTGGCGAGACCTAGGTCATCACCGATTAATTGACAAATACTCATCTGCCTTTGGAGAAAAACCTTCAACCAAATACCGTAATTTATCTTAGCGATTGCTTACAGTTATTGGCTTACAGCTTACGAGTATCCTTTGATTATAGCAGCTTTTATCCCTAGTGACAGGTTAAATTAGGTATTTTTGTAAACTTTTACTTGCCAATCAGTGAGTGTTATGTGCATAAACTATAAGGGAGCTTTAACTTGCTATGGGTAGCCAAGGGGAAGCTAATACTAATAAACACAAAGCAAAGAATATCAGCGCAAAAGATTGGCTATAAGCTATATACTTAACCGGCACGACTAAATCTGCTGGTGAGTCTGGAATGCCTTTACGCTTGAGCAGTCGGGTACCATATATCCAGCCAAAGACGGTGTAAATACCATAAGCGGCTGGCACAGCCACTGCAAGTGGTGCTAAATCTATGGCATATAACGCGATAGTTGACACAAAAAACCAAGCGGTATCTGCAAATGAGCTGAACTTAAATAGCGCTGATTTAGGGAGCTTACCATCA
This sequence comes from Psychrobacter sp. 1U2, assembly GCF_051847575.1. Classification (NCBI taxonomy): domain Bacteria; kingdom Pseudomonadati; phylum Pseudomonadota; class Gammaproteobacteria; order Moraxellales; family Moraxellaceae; genus Psychrobacter; species Psychrobacter sp. 1U2. The sequence goes on along the minus strand of NZ_JBPYDC010000006.1, from coordinate 125,699 downwards.
CTCCGCTTGAGCATTAAGCACTCGATCCAAATCAGAACAGCGACTACGGCGCTAAGAGTGATATATGCGAACTGCGGCGTTAGCCAGTCTAGATTTGATAATTGCACAACACAACCTATAATTAAGTTTAAATTTAGTTTTGGCTTATTTTGCGTTTAGTCTGAAGAAACGCGCTTAGATAGACAGTAATTAGGTCAACAGTTACGGGATATACAGTAACCCTTCATATAATATAACGAGCTTTATAAAAAGCAGGCTCAAAGACTAAGTTGAGTGTTTATATGAGGCGATGTCTAATAGTTTTCAAGCTTTTTGCGAAACTAGAAAACTCTTTTATTGCCCTATAATCCTTCTACCTACAAAAAACCCATGCTATCAAGCTGATAACATGGGTGAGTGTTTTTCATAAAACTAAAATATCAAGACTTAGTTTTCGAAACTTGAATCTCGAAACTACAGAGACAACTTATTAAGGTTGGTTTTAGTTTTTATCTTTGTCGATGATTTTATTACCACCAATCCAAGGCATCATACCGCGCAGTTTTGCACCAGTAATCTCGATTTGATGCTCAGCGTTGTTACGACGACGCGCAGTCATTGACGGATAATTCGTCGCGCCCTCAGAGATGAACATCTTCGCATACTCGCCTGACTGGATACGTTTTAGGGCATTGCGCATGGCTTCGCGTGATTGCTCATTGATGACTTCCGTACCGGTCACATACTCACCATATTCAGCGTTGTTACTGATAGAGTAGTTCATATCAGCGATACCGCCTTCATACATCAGATCGACGATAAGCTTGAGCTCATGTAGGCACTCAAAATAAGCCATCTCTGGTGCATAACCGGCTTCAGTAAGCGTTTCAAAGCCCATTTTAACTAGCTCTACTGCGCCGCCGCAAAGCACCGCTTGCTCGCCGAATAGATCCGTTTCAGTTTCATCTTTGAAAGTTGTCTCGATAATACCTGAACGACCACCACCCACGCCTGCTGCGTAAGATAGGGCTAACTGCTTGGCTTGACCTGAAGCATCTTGATAGATGGCGATGAGATCAGGAATACCGCCGCCTTTAGTAAACTCGTTACGCACCGTATGACCAGGCGCTTTTGGCGCGACCATAATGACATCAAGATCTTGGCGTGGCTCCACTTGATTGTAGTGAATCGCAAAACCGTGAGCGAACGCAAGCGTTGCGCCTTCTTTGATATTCGGCTCGATCTCATTACTATAAAGCTCTTTTTGGAACTCGTCAGGTGTCAGAATCATCACTACATCAGCAGCTTTTACCGCTTGAGCGACTTCGGCGACTTTTAGACCAGCGTTTTCAGCTTTTTTTCGTGAGCTAGAGTTGGCACGTAGACCAACCGTGACGTCTACGCCAGAATCTTGCAAATTTAACGCATGGGCATGGCCTTGTGAGCCGTAACCGATAATAGCGACTTTTTTGCCTTGGATGATAGATAAATCACAATCTTTATCATAAAAAACGTTCATACAGCGTCCTTTTCCTTAATCATGGAGAGCCATGGCTAGTAAGCGCTTATAGTATCGCCAATCTATTTAATGATTGTACGCTATAAGCTTATTGTTAGTTTTAAGTTATTGCTTTTAAAATAGTAATAACTGACAGTGTTAATTTAGACATTAAAACTTAATGGTGTTTTATACACTTAGCGTTTTTTCGCCGCGGGCAATGCCTATTACCCCAGAGCGAACGACTTCAAGCACTCGCTCACGGCCAATAGTATCGATAAAGCCGTCAAGCTTTGCTTTATCACCAACAATCTGGATGGTGTATAAGTTTGAATTGACATCGACGATCTGCGCGCGAAAAATATCGGCGCTACGCTTAATCTCTTCACGGACATTACCAGTAGCGCGTACCTTAATCAGCATCAGCTCACGCTCAACGTGAACCGTTTCGGATAAATTAAGCACTTTAACGACTTCAATGAGCTTATGCAACTGCTTAGTGATTTGCTCTATTTTTTCTGGAGAAGTAATCGTCGTAAGCGTCAAACGCGAGATAGTGGAATCATCGGTTGGGGCGACGTTCAAGGTCTCGATGTTATAGCCGCGCTGCGAGAATAAGCCGACCAATCGCGACAACGACCCTGCTTCGTTTTCCATTAATACCGAGATCAGATGTGGTTGTTGCATTAAGTACGCTCTCCTTTGGTTAGCCACATATCACGCATCGTCTGTCCGGCAACTTGCATCGGATAGACATGTTCATTGCGATCAACATAGACGTCGATAAATACTAGCTTATCAGTCATCGCCATAGCTTCTGCTATTTGTGCTTCCATGGTTTCAGGATCGGTAATTTTCATACCGACATGCCCGTAGCTCTCAGCGAGCTTGATAAAATCAGGTAAGGAGTTCATATAAGACTGGGCATGACGACCTTCATATAGCATGTCCTGCCACTGCTTGACCATGCCAAGCTGCGCATTATTGATGTTCAAGATTTTGACGGGTAAATTGTACTGCAAGCAAGTCGATAGCTCTTGAATATTCATCTGAATAGAGCCCTCACCGGTGATACACACCACGTCGCGATCTGGACAAGCTAACTTAGCGGCCATAGCATAAGGCAAACCGACACCCATTGTGCCTAGACCACCTGAGTTTAGCCATTGGCGCGGCTCTCTATACGTATAATAAAGTGCGGCAAACATCTGATGCTGACCGACGTCGCTTGTGATAATAGCGTTGCTGTTGGTTACTTTATCTAAAGCTTGTACGACGCTTTGCGGCTTAATACCGTTTTCAGTGCTCGTGTCATAGCGTAGGCCATGACGCTTACGCCATTCATTTATCTGTGACCACCAATCGGTTAATGCCGGCTGATCAAGCTTTTTATCATTTCCAACGCTCTCAAGCATATCAGTCAAGACAGATTTGACATCGCCAACGATAGGAATATGAGCGAAGATCGTCTTTGAGATAGAAGCCGGATCAATATCGATATGAATAATTGTCGCATTCGGGCAGAATTTTTTGACATTGTTGGTAACGCGATCGTCGAAACGTGCGCCTACTGCGAGGATAACGTCAGCGTGATGCATACTCATATTGGCTTCATAAGTACCATGCATACCGAGCATCCCTAGGAACTGCTCGTCAGTACCATCAAAAGCCCCTAAGCCCATCAGCGTATTGGTTACAGGCAAGTTCAGACGATGCGCAAGATCGCGAAGCTCTTTATAGCCATTACTCCAAATCACGCCACCACCTGAGTAGACCACTGGGCGTTTCGCAGCTAATAAAGTCTCAACCGCTCGTTTGATCTGACCGCCATGGCCTTTTTGTGAGGGCTGATAAGAGCGCATTGATACCGATTCTGGGTACTCATAAACGTATTTTTCGCTTGGCGCTGTCATGTCTTTTGGCACATCGATAACGACTGGGCCCGGACGACCTGAGCTTGCGATATGGAAGGCTTTTTTGACGATAGTTGGGATTTCGCTAGCATGGCGCACTTGGAAGCTATGCTTGACGATCGGGCGCGAAACGCCAACCATGTCAGTCTCTTGGAACGCGTCTTCACCGATTAGGCTACTAGGTACCTGCCCTGAGATTACCACCATCGGCACTGAGTCCATAAAGGCCGTGGCAATAGCCGTTACTGTATTGGTCGCACCTGGGCCTGAAGTGGCGAGCACTACCCCGGTATTACCCGTCACTCGCGAATAGGCATCGGCCATATGGCCCGCCGCTTGCTCATGACGGACTAAGATGTGCTCAATAGCTTCTTGTTGGAACAGGGCGTCATAGATATGTAGAACCGCGCCACCTGGATAACCGAAGATATACTTGACGCCTTCATCAGTCAGCGCTTGTATCAGCATCTCAGCACCGGAGAGCATAACAGGCTCATGCTCAGCAAGCTGCTGTTGCTTTTCTTCAAAATGTTTGGCGGCGTTAGCCGTTTGCGTGTGTCCGGTCATATTCGGACTTTGTGTGGTTTGCGTAGTTTGCGTCACTATCATCACCTTTATTTACAGCGCAGATGCAGCTTTTATGAGCATAAATCAGAGCATAAGGACTTATTATGCCTCCATCTACTACCCAGAATTGTGCTTATCTTTGTCCATAGAAGAGTATCTACTCACTATGCAAAAACAGCTTGGCTTTATAAAAAACATAAAGCAGCTTGCTACTTGAACACAGCCATTTTAAGGTCAGTTTTGTGAGGAGGTATATCGATATATAATGACTAGATGCGAGTGCATCTATAAAAGAGGTTCATTATTATTTAAATACTAACCAAATACCGATAATGCGTGACTACCGTAAAGGCTAATCAGTAACCTAACCGCTAAAGATAAAAGACTTCAAACTCACTCATAACCATTATTATGATTGCGTCTGAGCTTCTTTGCGTAAGCTATCTAACTTTAAAGTTTGCCGCATAAAAAATCAGTTTGTATCATTCATACGCCATTATTCTTGGCAACAAACCGACTTGTCGATATAAGGTATAAAAATAATAAATTTATCTTAGTCATTGTAGACCGATAAGTCCGGAGACAAATAGCACAATCAACAATAGGCCAATAAATGACCGCTATCCTTGCTCTGCTATTGTCACAAAGAAAATAAAACTATCAAGCCACTGATAAGCAGTCTAATAGGCTTTATTTTCAAGTGCTACGGCAAAATTATAAATGCCGCTCACTGACCAACTGTTATTATAGTCACCGTTTTAGCTATTGTTGTCAAGAAAAACTTATGAAGCCTAAGCCCAACTATAAGTTTTACAATAGTCTTTAAAACAAAATTATTGGTTTCTGTTTTAAAGGTTTTTTACTAAAATTGAGCTAAGTTTTTTTAATTATGTATAATATGGCTAAGCTTTAGTGCTTGCGTATAGATATCGATAGATAAACAACCCTCGTTTTTTCATTGGCAAAAAGGATTCTGAAAATGGCTTATGCCCCCTTGACAACTATCGCTTCTAAGCTTGTTTTTGGCTTGCTGACTTGCAGTATTCTATTATTGTCTATGAATGCTAGTCATGCGATTCAAGTTTATAAGTCGATTGGAGCTCATGGGGAGGTTAAATATAGCCAACATGCCCCGCAAAATGGCAACAACGTTGAGATGATTGAGTTTCGCAGTGATGGTCGCCAAACTGATGCTGGCCAAATGGCTAACAGAACGAGCGATAGTTCAGATACTGCCCCTAAAGATGCTGAAGCCCAGCGAGTTGAGCAGCTCGAGGCTCGTATAAAAGAGCAAGAAGCTAATGCCAATGCTCAGCGCTGCCAATCGCTACGTAATAATTTAACCAATCTCAATGTGGGTGGACGCATTTATGAGATGGACGCTAGTGGTAAGCGCGAATATCTAGACAGCCGTGAGATTGAGCTCAAGCGTGAGCGAGTACAACAAGCCATTAGCCAATATTGTAGCTAATAGGACTGAGCTCACTTAATGAATTGAGCGAGCTTATAAGTCGTTTTAGGCAATAGCTATACTATCAGCGCTTCACTATCAATGCTTCCATCACATAGCGAACGGCTGCCGGCATATCTTGTGCTTGCATGCCGCGCTGTCCTACCAGCAGTGATAAGCAACTATTATCAGTCGTTTTATGGCCCATAACTGGATTCAATAAGGCATCCCCTGCTAAGCCATGAATAACCACTGCTTGTCTGAGACTTCGCGCCTCATCAGCTAAATCTAACTGCGCCGCAAGCCCTGCGCATATTCCTGATAACACATCACCCATGCCCGCCGTTGCCATCCCTGCATTGCCAGTAGCGCAGACGTAAATCTGCGGTTTAGCATTACTATGTTTATTATTTAGACTCTGCTCTAATATGAGCGTCCCTGCTCCTTTTAGCACCCAATTGCCACCATACTTCTCAGCACCTTGTTTGATGGCTGTTAAGCGATCTTCTTCTATTTCGCTAATCTTTTTATCTAACAGCCTCGCCGCTTCGCCACTATGCGGAGTCAGATAGACTTTATGCTGGGCACTATGCGCTTTTAACGCTTTAACTAAGTTGTGTTCCTCCCTTTGCAAGGATGCTAGATGATAAAGACCATCTGCATCGACAACCATAGCTTTATCTGCTTCAATGGCAGCAGTAATATAAGCGATAAATAAGTCTTTAGCCTTATCATCGCGGCCAATCCCCATACCTATAGCAATGACGCTAGCGTCTTTGATTAAGGTTTTGACTCCATCGACATCGTGCAAGTCAATAGTCATCGCATCTGGTAATGAGGTCAGTAACGCCTCATGGAATGCATCATGACAGGCTACCGTTATTTTGCCGGCTCCAGCTGCCATAGCACTTGATGCTGATAAAATCGCTGCACCGCCCATACCTTGCGAGCCATCTACACGATTGCCAGCTATTATTAACACATGACCATAACTACCTTTATAGCTGTTTTGCTGGCGCGGCGCTAAGGCGTAAGCCGTTTTCAATAAAGTAGCCGTAGGCGGCGTAGAGGGAATAGGTATGAGCGGAATATCCAGTACTTCACCAGCATAGTCTTTACCATCTTTGGTATGTAAGCCTAGCTTGCGTGCCACAAGGCACAAAGTAATATCAGCACGTATTGCCAAATTATCAAATACTTGCCCTGTTGAGGCCACAAGACCACTAGGAATATCTACGGCCACTACCCAAGCACGGTCACGCTCAGCCAGTTGATTAAAAGTAGTAATCGCTTGCTGATAAGTCCCAGTCGGAGCACGATCCAGACCGATGCCAAAGAGAGCATCGATATAAATATCAGCTTTGGGTAAATTACCTTCATCAAATTCCTGGTCTTCAACCTCTTTGTCTTCAAAACGTAGATAAGAACAACCCGCGGTCAATGCTAAGCGCTGAGCTTTAAGTGCATCACTGATTTGCTCTGTCTCTGGCTCGCTGTACTTCACGTTATCATTATCACCCTTGTCGATAGCTGCTATGCCGACGGTAATCACTTTGACTTGCCAGCCTGCTTGCTGCAAATATAAGGCAATCAGCCAACCATCACCGCCATTATTACCCTGCCCCGCCCAAATAAGGGCGCTTTTGCCTCTATTGTATTGCTGAGTAGCGAGATGGACATTATCATAACTAAGCCAACGGTTTTTTTGGCTTTGAGCACTATCTTCGATGTCTATAATACGCCGCGTCATCTGCCAAGCCGCCTGCTGCATCAGAGCAAAACTGCTATAACCTTCAGCGAACCATTCTTGCTCCATAGCATAGACTTGCTGACTGTTGTACAAAGCGATGGGGATCGTTGCGGGACTCGAAAGTGACTCTCTAATGGTAGACATAAATAATCCTTATATAAATTAGAGTATAAAGAGATGAGAATAAGAGTAGCAAATGTCGAGCGCGACTTCTGTATGGATATTATCGGTATAGTCAGTTTGAAATAAAAATGATACGCTAATGTCATCGTGCAGTTGGTATAAATTCTCCTTGCGTGCTGTTATGACAGAGGCTGCGCAAAATTCATCCCAATCGCACTGTATCACCTTTAAAGTGGATTAAATATATTATGCTATCTTTTTTGGGTTAGACCCGCTTGTCATGGCATAATAGCTATCGTTCATTCAGTCATCTATCTTATCCTATGAAATCATCTTCCAACCTTATTCCTAGCACTGACAAACCCACCTTTACTTCGCCTGAAAAGATAAAGCAGTGGATTAAAGCGCAAGCGCTAGATTTAGGATTTGCTGATTGCGGATTTATATCCGTGCAGCATCCTCTATTTGCGCAGCAGCTTGAACAGTTGCAGCTTTGGCTAGCTAAAGGTTATGAAGGACAGTTGCAGTTTATGCATGGCAATCATCATCTACGCGCTCATCCTGAACAGCTGGTAGAAGGCGCTAAGACGATCATTAGCGTGCGTATGGACTATTTGACTGAAGCGCCTAAACCGCGCGCCGTTGAGGATGATGATCGCCCAAACTATGGTGTTATCGCGCGCTATGCTCGCGGGCGCGACTACCATAAGACCATGCGTAGTCGCCTCAAACAGTTGGCTCTGAGAATAGAAGCGATGCTGCCGGAATGGCAGCATTCAGCGATTGGGGCTGATATTGGTGCAAACAACGACTTTGTCTTTCGGCCTTTTAGTGATTCTGCGCCTATTTTTGAGAGGCCTATCGCCAACGCTGCTGGGCTGGGTTGGACCGGCAAGCATACCTTATTACTCAATAAACAAGCCGGTTCTTTTTTTGTATTAGGCGAGCTGTTTATCAGTCTAGAGCTCCCTGATGACCAACCGGTTGCAGCGCATTGCGGCAGCTGCCGAGCCTGTATCGATATCTGCCCCACTCAAGCAATCGTGGCTCCGCATGAGCTCAACGCGGCCGCTTGTATCTCTTATTTGACCATTGAGCATGACGGCATTATCGATGTCAAATATCGCCACGCTATTGGCAACCGCGTGTTTGGCTGCGATGACTGTCAGCTGATCTGCCCCTGGAATCGCTATGCTCAGCTCACGACGGTTGAGGACTTTGTCCCAAGGCATAAACTCGATAGCAGTAGCCTGCTTGAGCTTTGGCAATGGAGCGAGGCGGATTTTCTACAATATTCGCAAGGCAGTCCGCTCAGGCGCACAGGTTATGTCAACTTCCTACGTAATATCGCTATCGGTCTAGGCAATGCCAATGCTAGTGAGCATAATATCGAGCAGTTAAAATCTAAACTCGCTCTACACAACGACATTTTGGACGAGCACATTCGCTGGGCTATAGAAGAGCAAGCTAGCAAATTAGTCAACTAGTCGTTCGTAATACCTCTACTTCAAAATAAGCGCAATAAAAAACGCCTTCTATTAAATAAAAGGCGTTTATCAAATTATCACGTTTTAACCCGTTGATGGGTTAAAGATGAGATAACAACATTATGGCTTAGGAATACGCAATACTTGACCTGGATAAATCTTATCTGGATCTGATAGCATTGGCTTATTGGCTTCAAATATTTTCATATAATCGCTAGATGAGCCATAAACATCTTGTGCGATCTTCGAGAGACTGTCACCAGATTTTACCGTATACATCGTCGATTCTGGCGCATCTTCCTCAATATCGATATTGTCGATAACTTTAGCTACGTTTTGTACGTTACCGATAGCAATAATCGCTTTTTCGCGATCCGCTTGGGTTTTAGCATTACCACTGATTTCAGCGGTATCGGTAGAACCGTTATATTTGACTTTGAGATTGCTGATTTGCAGATTCTGCTGCTGAATACGGCGCAGTAGAATATTAGCAACCGATTGTGCCGATGGTTCGCTGTCTTTTACTGGGGTATTAGCATCTGCTTGTGTTTCTTTTTTTGCATCGTGCTTATCATCATCACGATTGAAAATTTTATCACCAATGTCTTTTGCAAAACTGAACATTCCCATCTAATTACTCCTTCATGTATTGTTATTCGTTATTTACTTTATGAGTATAACAAAGGCAAAAGCTTTGCATAGTAGCGGTATGTTGAGTAATGTTAATCTTATGAAAATTTATGTCATATTATAAAACTTGGTTAATTTGCCGTTGGGATTCGTTGGAACAGACAAGCCAAAAAAAACCGTTTATCTATCAAGATAAACGGCGCAGCAATCAGCTGATAATAGGTTGGATTAATACCTTATTACAGCTGGGCTTGTACGTAATCAATGGCTTTTTGTACTGTGGTCAATTCTGCTGAATCTTCGTCAGGGATAGTGATACCAAAATCACTTTCGAATGACATGACTAGTTCAACCAAATCTAAAGAATCAGCACCTAAGTCTTCCATGAAAGAAGCTTCGTTTTTGATATCTTCAACGTTCATACCTAACTGTTCTGCTACGGCAGATTTTATTCTTAGCTCAATATCATTATTGCTCATGTAAAGTACTCCTTGGTGTCTATCAATTTGAGAATTATAGCAATCATCTAAAGTGTTAAGGATTCGCTTAAACTGAAATACTGATAACTGGTTACAGATAGTTCAATATCAGTTTTGGCCCGAATAACCAATTGCTATAATACAGGGGTTTGGCCTAAAAGTGTCCGTTATTATAACAGCATTTATTAGAGTTTACACTCGTTCACACAATTTTTTATAGTGCTAATGTAATTTTCTAATATTTAGTTTTTAGCGCTTTTTACAGCTCATTACATGTACATGCCACCATTGACTGGGATGACCGCTCCTGTGATATAGCTGGCTTCATCGCCCGCTAAAAATAGCACAGCAGCAGCGATGTCTTCTGGCTGACCCAAACGCCCGATAGGTACGGCGTCTAGCATAGAGTTGAGCAGACGCTCGTCAAGCTCATCGGTCATATCGGTTTCGATCAGACCGGGCGCCACACAATTGATAGTCACCTGCCGTGAACCGATCTCGCGCGCAAGCGTTCGACTAAAGCCCTCAAGGCCCGCTTTAGTCGCGGCATAGTTAGACTGTCCAGCATTACCCATCTTGGCGACTACTGAGCTGATATTGATAATACGGCCACGGCGCGCTTTCATCATACCGCGAACCGCACGTTTGCTCATCCGGTATACCGAAGTCAGGTTCGTGTCGATGACACTCTCCCAATCTTCATCTTTCATACGCATAAGCAGGCCGTCTTTGGTAATACCGGCATTATTGACGAGCACTTGTACTGCGCCGTAAACACTCTCAATCTCTTCAAATAACTTATCAATTTGCGCAGAATCACGAACATCTAACACCCGGCCGATGCCGCCCGAATCATGTAGATAATCATCAATAAGGGCCGCGCCCTTCTCAGTCGTTGCCGTGCCAATGACAAAGTGGCCTTCTTTAGCGAAGCGCTTGGCAACCGCCTTGCCTATCCCTCGGCTAGCACCAGAAACTAAAGTAATCGTGCGACTCATGATAATACCTCCATTAATTTATCAAGGCGGGCAGGCTTATCCGTTGGATAGCTCGTAATCGGCTGCGCTTGACGCTTGGCCAAATTACTCAGTACGTTACCGCTGCCACATTCAATTAGAATATTGATTTGTTTATCCGCGAGCTCTTGCATAGTCTTTGACCATAACACTGCTTCACTGAGCTGCTCAGTCAAAGCTTGCTTAATGCCGGATGAACTGGTTTCAACCCGTGCATGGCGATTTTGAATCACCGGAATCGTCGCTTGATCAAAACTAATAGCTGCTAAAGCTTCGGCTAACGCTTGACTGGCAGGCTCCATTAATGCGCAATGCGAAGGCACGCTTACCTTTAAAGGAATAGCCTTTTTACCTGTATTTTGTACTTTGTCGATAACTGCAGCAACCCCTAACGCATTGCCTGAAATCACCACTTGTCCTGGACTATTGAAATTTGCAGCGTTGACGATAGCGTCATCTACATGCTCAGTTGCTTGCTCACATAAGGTTTCAACTCGGCTATCTTCAAGACCCAATACCGCAGCCATAGCGGTATCGATACCTGCGACCGCTTCTTGCATTAACTGACCACGTTTATGTACCAGCTGTATTGCATCAGCGAAACTAAGCACTCCAGAAGCACACAGTGCACTGTATTCCCCAAGAGAATGTCCGGCCAAATAGTGAGGAGTGACATTAGCCTCAGTCAGCTTTTCTTGTAAGATACGCCAGATGGCAATACTCGCTGCTAATAGAGCGGGCTGAGTATACTGCGTCTGGTTTAGCTTTTCCTCATCTTGACAAATCGCCCATAGGTCCTCTCCCAGCGCGGTGCTGGCCTCAGCGAAAGTACCACGAATCTGTGGATAGATTTCGCTGAGCTCTGCGGTCATACCGACTGCTTGCGCACCTTGCCCAGGAAAGACAATTGCAATACGGGGCTTTGTTGTTATCGTATCAGGCGTTAATGCCATAGCCAATATTCCTTAGTGATTAAAAGCGCTTTTAACAATAAGCAATTATAATAAAAATTCTAGTTATCATAACTGGTTTTTAGCAGCTCATCGTCTGTCTTAGTAGCTTATTTATGATTAGCTCTCTTATGAATATCATAAACGTTAACAAACTATACACTGCTCTGCTTCATTATCATAGTTAACAACTGTACTCAGACTATTACGACTATCATGAGTCATCTCGATTTAAGATAATCTTTTAAGATAGGCTTAAATTAGATTGTAATCAAATAGTCTGTCGAATTTCAGATAACGAAAAGCCAAGCCACCACGCTATACAATATATGATAGCAAGATAACTTGGCTTTTTTACAACCTGTTCGTTCAATAGTAAATATCATTATTAATAATAGCTATTGTCATTATAGCCAGCTACTATATTTTAATGCGTTTACTTATTAAACAATAGATTAAGCGTCTTGAGCGACTTTGAACAACTGACGACCACGATAGAACCCGTCTTTAGTCATATGATGACGACGATGTTTCTCACCAGTAGTAGCATCTACGCTCAGCTCAGCCACTTCCATACGGTGGTGTGAACGGCGCATGTCACGACGAGAACGGCTTTTACGACTTTTTTGAACAGCCATGATATAGCTCCTATACTTAAAAAGGGGTAAGCTTAAAATTCAGCTTTAAACGATACTGACTTAAGCTTATGATCTATCAAACATCAACCACGAAAACTTAACACAGTACTAAATTAATGAGTTTGCTATCCATATAACCTGCCGATTAAATCTAACTAACTCTTTAATTAAGACAAGGTTAGCGAACAGCAGCGGCTTACTAGAATGCAATAAACGGGACATTATACGCGGGTTTGTCAGATTAATAAAGCCCTGTGACAAACTCTTCTATGACTAAGTATAAAAAAGGCTATTCAAAGATTATAGCTTGCCTTTTAGCGCCGATAAAGCAGCAAAAGGGTTTTCGCCTTCTTCCTCTTCTGGAATCTCTCCAAACTGCTCAACACTCATTTCACAATCGTCATGTTTTGGTGCTAAAGGCATCTTTAGCAGCAGCTCATCTTCAATAAGCTTCTTAAGCGGTAATAGCCGCTCAGGGGTCTGGTTATCAACTATTTCCTCAAGGAGCAAATAGTCTTGCTCTTCATCCATTGAGCTTGCCTGACTCTCATCATCCAACAGCGCAATATCATAATCATCTGTTAGAGCGGTAGCCACAGGTTGCAAACAGCGTTGACAAGTCAGCCACACCTCGCCTTTTATCTCAAAGGATAAATGCAAAACATTATTACGACGATACAGATGCGTGTGCAGTGGCAAATTAGCTTGTTGATGCTCATCCGTCAATGAAGCTGCTAAGCGCTCAAAGGACTTAGGATTAACCTCACCTTGCCATTCAAAGCCAGTATCTTCCCACTTAGTTAGAGAAATGTATTCAGGTATGCGCGCAAGAGATGACGCTTGATTATCATTAGTAGCAGCCTTTGATACAGAATTAGTTTGAGAAGGTGACATAAGCGGCCTCGCTGATCAAAATGGGGTATAATATTGCTTGCCATACTAACTGAAAGCGCAGCGGGACACTAGCGCAAGTATGTTACTGTATTTGCAGCATTAAAATTGCGATTTATTAGCGCTATCAACTGTTTTATTAGCCATCACTTTTTCGCCTTTTAGATCTTATTTTTACGGTTTGTTTATCTATATAATTATTTTTCTATGACATTGCCAATTTCTACAACTGACACTCATACTGATTTCTCTACTTTGTTGACTAACGATGACGCTAATACGCTATTAGCGGCGCTCAATAAATTAGCTGTGGACAACAGTCATAAGTCTGGCTTATGTAATAATAGTTTTGAGATTAATCTTGATGGCTTTGACGCTAATGATCTAAAGCAACTAGCAGACGATTATAAAGCCACTAAAGCTTTGATAACGCTATTTAATCAGATATTTATCGATCAGCAAGTACAACTGGTGCTTGGAGGCCATGAGCCTGAATATTTCCCAGCCCATAACGGTAATCTGGCTCGTATTGAGTTCGCACATGGTTTTTTTAATAGTGCTTTGCATGAGCTAAGCCATTGGTGTATCGCGGGCAAAGCTCGTCGGCAGCTTAGCGACTTCGGTTACTGGTACGCTGCAGACGGACGCAGTGAAGCTCAGCAGCGCGTATTTGAGCGCTTAGAGATCAAACCGCAAGCTTTGGAGTGCCTATTCACCTTAGCCTGTCAGCGGCCTTTTCAAGTCTCTCAGGACAATCTATTCGCTGAGTTTGATACCAGTCACAGCACTTTTGCTAGTGATGTTTATCAGCAAGCTCAAAGCTATATTATTCAGCCGCAAAGCTTACCTAGGGATGCTCAGACTTTATTACAGACACTTTTGAGCTTATTTGTTAAAAATAGTCCCTTAACTTATTAATAAGAATAACCGTTTAACGATTTCCCATCATTTGTAACGTCTCGCAACTACTATCTAAAACCCTTTTGATTTTATACTGAATATTAAATATTCATTTATTCTAAATAAGTGAAAATGATAATAAAAAACAACTATAAACTAGGAGCTACTATGCAAACGCTGTATATTCATCCTGACAATCCGCAACCTCGGCTTATAGAACAAGCCGCTGCTATGCTGCGTGATGATAAGCTGATCATCTATCCAACCGACACAAGCTATGCGTTTGGCTGTCGTTTAGGTGCTAAAGATGCTTTAGAAAAGTTAAAACACATACGCGCGCTTGATGATAAGCATCAATTCACTTTATTATGCCGTGACCTAAGCGAGATTGCCACTTACGCCACAGTTGATAATATCCAATTCAAACAGCTCAAGGCACACACCCCTGCTCCGATAACTTTTATTTTAAACGCCACCAAAGATGTTCCTAAGAAACTAGCACACGCGAAGAAAAAAACCATTGGTATTCGCGTACCAAGCAACCCTATCGCACAAGCATTACTGGAAGCGATGGATGAGCCTATCTTGACTAGCTCACTTATTTTACCTGATCGTGACGACATCTTAGATGACCCTTTCGATATCGAAGAGCTATTAGACAATCAAGTTGATGGTTTGATTAATGCCGGTATTAAAACCACTAAGTTGACCACTATTGTTGACATGACAAGTAGTCAACCTGAGGTCATCAGACAAGGCGCAGCTGACGTGAGTGACTTACTCCTTTGAACCATATAAGCTCAAATGATTAAGCACAAAAAAGCGCCAATCAATTGGCGCTTTTTTTATAAAATTCAGATTGCCTATAGATTAGTCACGATCAACTAATTCTACATAAGCCATAGGGGCATTATCACCATCACGGTGACCGCATTTAACAATACGTAAATAACCACCTGGGCGCGCTTGGTAACGAGGACCTAGCGTGCTAAATAGTTTACCTACCATAGCTTTGCTACGCATACGGCTAAATGCCAAGCGGCGATTAGCAACGCTATCTTCTTTTGCTAAAGTGATTAATGGCTCGGCAACGCGGCGCAATTCTTTAGCTTTAGGTAAAGTTGTTTTGATCAGTTCATGCTCAAATAATGAGTTAGTCATGTTCTGGAACATTGCTTTACGATGACTGCCGGTACGACCCAGCTTGACTCCACTCTTACGATGGCGCATAGTCAAATATCCTTAATGTTTAACGGCTGCGATAAGAGAAGCGATCATCAACCCGCAGGTCAGCTGGTGGCCAGTTATCTAGGCGCATACCAAGCTCTAAATCTTTAGACGCAAGAACGTCTTTGATTTCGGTTAATGACTTCTTACCAAGATTTGGGGTTTTTAGAAGTTCAGTCTCTGAACGCTGTACCAAATCACCGATATAGTAAATGTTTTCAGCTTTTAAGCAGTTGGCTGAGCGAACCGTTAGTTCAAGATCGTCCACAGGGCGTAATAGCACCGGGTCAACCTCTTCTTTTTCTTTCACAGGCTCAGGCGCTTCTTCAGCTTCTAAATCAACAAAGATAGAAATCTGTTGTTGTAAAATAGTGGCCGCTTTACGAATTGCTTCTTCTGGATCAATAGTGCCATTGGTTTCAAGCTCAATGATAAGACGATCAAGATCGGTACGCTGTTCAACACGAGCGTTCTCTACTTGATAAGCAACACGTAGCACAGGGCTAAAGCTTGCATCAAGCTTCAAGCGGCCAATTGCTTTAGTATCACCATCTTCACGGCGCTGATTTGCTGGCTCATATCCACGACCCATCACTACGCGCAGACGCATCTTAAGATGACCGCGCTCACTCAATGTACCCAATACTAAATCTGGATTAATAATGTCTACATTGTGCGGCAAGTCAATATCTGCAGCAGTAATGGTGCCTGGACCTTGTTTATCCAAGGTCAAGAATACTTCATTTTGGTCATGAAGCGTCAATGCCAAGCCTTTTAAATTCAAAAGCAAGTCAAGCACGTCTTCCTGCAGACCCTCTAAAGTTGAGTATTCATGGTCAACACCATCAATCTCAGCTTCAATGACTGCAGCACCAGGTAATGAAGATAACAAGATGCGACGCAGGGCATTCCCTAAAGTATGACCAAAGCCGCGTTCTAACGGTTCGAGCGTGACTTTCGCAATCGTCTCGTTAACCGTATCCACATTAATGGCGTTCGGCGTTAGAAACTCAGTTGCATTTAGCATCATGATGTCACCTCGATTTGTTTATCTGGGTTAATTAACGTTAATGGCCCAATGCTATAGACATAACATTGAGCAGTACGTTACTTACTTAGAGTATAGCTCAACGATCAAGCTTTCGTTGATTTCAGCAGGTAGATCAATACGATCTGGAGCATGTTTGAACGTGCCCTGTAGTTTGCTGTTATCAACATCAAGCCATTCTGGAATGCCACGTTGTGACGCTAGTTCAATAGCGTTTTTAATACGTAGCTGTTCGCGAGACTTCTCTTGAATAGCAATGACATCACCATCTTGCAACTGGATTGATGGAATGTTCACACGAACAAACTCATCACGGCCAGCTCTTTTTACCATAACAGTGCGATGGCTGACTAGCTGACGTGCTTCAGCGCGAGTTGAGCCAAAGCCCATGCGGTATACCACGTTATCCAAACGACTCTCAAGCATAGCTAGTAGGTTTTCACCCGTAGCACCGCGCTTACGCGCCGCTTCTTTGTAGTAGTTGGCAAACTGACGCTCTAGTACACCATAGATACGCTTAACTTTTTGTTTTTCGCGTAGCTGTAGAGAATACTCTGAGCTTTTGTTACGGCTAACGCCGTGCTGACCAGGTGGACGACCAGCTTTCTTTGTTTTAACATCATACGGCTTAACACCAGACTTAAGGCCTAAGTCAGTGCCTTCGCGACGTGATAATTTGAGTTTTGGTCCAATATAACGGGCCATTGTTCTGTCTCCTTTAAGCTCTTATTATTAAAAGCTTCGTCTCTAATATTAGACGCGGCGCTTTTTCGGCGCACGGCAACCATTGTGTGGGATTGGGGTTACATCAGAGATGCTGTTAATTTTATAACCCAATGCACCTAGTGCTCTTACCGCAGACTCACGACCCGGTCCTGGTCCTTTGACCAAAACATCGACATTCTTAACACCATATTCTTGAGCCGCTTTACCAGCGACTTCAGCTGCAACCTGAGCTGCAAATGGTGTAGATTTACGTGAACCACGGAAGCCTTGTCCACCTGAAGTGGCCCAAGCCAATGCATTACCTTGACGATCGGTAATCGTTACAATGGTGTTATTAAAAGACGCATGGATATGGGCAACGCCCTCCGATACTGAACGACGAGTCACCTTTTTGCGACTACGAGTGTCTTTAGCCATCTTTTAGCTTCCTAAGTTAATTATCTTTTGAGAGGGCGTGTCGGACCCTTACGAGTACGAGCGTTGTTTTTGGTATTTTGACCACGAACAGGCAAGTTACGACGATGACGGATGCCACGGTAACAACCTAGATCAACCAAACGCTTGATATTCATTGACACTTCACGACGAAGATCACCTTCAGTCATGTATTCTGCAACTTGTGCACGGATAGCATCTAACTGTGTATCATCTAACTGACTGACTTTAGTAGTAGGGGCAATGCCAACTGCTTCTAAGATTTTCTGAGCAGTGGTACGACCTACACCGAAGATGTAAGTTAGTGAAATAACAGCATGCTTATTATCCGGAATGTTTACGCCGGCAATACGAGCCATTGATTTCTCTCCATTAAAGAAAAATATGCATTATTTATCATAAATAGTGCATTTTTTCAGATTTGTTGCTGTTAACACCAAACTTCTATTTTTTCTACTTTAAAAATTTTATTGTCTTTAACAGACAATAAAATAGCATTAAAACGAAAGTAATAAAAGTTTATGGTATGAACTACGGCAAGTGGCGGATGATATCGCATCCGCCACTTTTTTTCAAGTATTAATTTAATAAACTGTTTAGGCCTAGAGCCATAACAAGCTATCAATTAACCTTGGCGTTGCTTATGGCGCGGCTCTGCTGTGCAGATAACATGTACACGACCTTTACGGCGTACAATTTTGCAGCTACCACAAATCTTTTTTACTGAGGCTTGAACTTTCATGGAATGCTCCTTGAATAATCACCGCACTCGCTTATGGCTGAGTGGGCGATTGAATTAACGTCTGATCATGGTATTGATGGGTCATCAAATGCGCTTGAATTTGCGAGATGAAGTCCATTACCACAACCACCATAATCAGTAGCGACGTACCACCAAGTTGGAACGGCACACCAAATGAGGATTGAACGACCATCGGCATCAAACAAATAACCGTCATGTACATCGCGCCTATGAAGGTCAGTCGATTTAAGACGTGGTCAAGATAACGCTGAGTTTGTTGTCCGGGGCGAATACCTGGAATATACGCACCACTACGTTTAAGGTTTTCAGCAACCTCGCGTGGACTAAAAACCAATGCCGTATAAAAATAGCAGAAGAAGATAATCATCGCGCCGAATAGAACTAGATAGAGCGGTTGTCCAGGAGACAACACTAAAGCTATATTCTGTAATATCTTTTGGGTAAAAGTAGGATCAGCGGATTGACCAACCCACTGCCCTAAACTCGCTGGAAACAGTAATAAGGAGCTGGCAAAAATAGCGGGAATAACCCCTGCCATATTTAGCTTAAGCGGCAAATGCGACTGCTGCTGAGCATAAATTTTGCGACCTTGTTGCTGTTTTTGCGCGTAGTTTACGGGGACACGGCGCTGCGCACGTTCGATATAAACGATACCCGCAGTTACCGCGATACCTAATACTACAAAGATAAAAAGTACAATCAAGTTCATCTGACCTTGATTGACCTGTTCGATCGATTGCGAAATCATACCTGGTGTACCGGCGACAATACTCGCAAAAATGAGCATTGAAATACCGTTACCTACGCCGCGTTCTGTAATTTGCTCACCAAGCCACATTAAGAACATAGCGCCTGCAACCAATGAGGTCACAGCAGGAATGTAAAAGGTCAAACCGCTAGATAAAGTCAGATTCTGACTGATCAGGCCGGCGCACATCCCTAATGACTGCACTAGTGCTAAAGCAAGCGTCCCTTGACGGGTATACTTGTTCAGCGTGCGTCGACCTGCCTCCCCCTCTTTTTTGAGGGCTTCAAGCGAGGGTACGACGGCGGACATCATCTGTACAATAATTGACGCTGAGATGTACGGCATGATACCTAGTGCCATAATCGACATACGCTCAAGCGCTCCACCTGAGAACATATTGAACATGCTCAAAATAGTGTTTTCGTTACGCGAGAACAGATCTGCCAAATTAACGGGGTTAATACCCGGTACCGGAATATGCGACCCTAAACGATAAACAATCAATGCGCCGATCAAAAATAACAAACGCGTCCAAAGCTCATCATACTTACGTATAAAAGCAAAAGGATTGAGCGGAATACCACTTGAGGTCATTGATTGTTTTGACACGTTACTACTCCTCGATGCTACCACCAGCAGCTTCGATTGCTTGCTTAGCGCCTTTCGTTACTTTGATACCTTTAAAAGTATAAGCTTTAGTAACTTCGCCTGATAGCATAACACGGGCACGTTTCATGTCGTGACGGATAAGATTAGCTGCTTTTAGAGTCTCTAAGCTAACCACATCGCCTTCAACTTTATTCAGCTCAGACAAACGTACCTCAGCGGTAGTCATTGCCATTTTACTGGTAAAGCCAAATTTAGGTAGACGGCGATATAAAGGCATTTGACCACCTTCAAATCCTGAACGAATGCTAGAACCTGAACGTGATTTTTGACCTTTAACACCGCGGCCACCTGTCTTACCAAGACCTGAACCGATACCACGACCACGACGCTGGGCGGTTTTTTTCGCGCCAACACCTGGTGATAATTCGTTTAATCTAAGTCCCATTACGCTTCCTCCACTTTTACCATGTAGTTGACGCGATTAACCATACCACGGGTTGAAGGCGTATCTTCAACTTCTACAGTATGATTAATACGGCGTAAACCCAATCCTTTCAAGCTCGCTTTGTGGCTCTTGAGGCGATGGGCACCTGATTTAAATTGAGTGACTTTCATTTTTTTCATCGTAACTCACCTAGTCTAAGTTAACCCAAGATTTCGTCTACAGATTTACCACGTTTCGCTGCCATCTTTTCTGGAGTTGACATATCACGTAAACCGTTAAATGTCGCGCGAACGACGTTAGCAGTATTGGTAGAACCATAACATTTAGTCAAAACATCTTTGACACCAGCAACTTCTAATACCGCACGCATTGCGCCACCAGCGATAACGCCAGTACCTTCAGATGCAGGCTGCATAAAGACTTTACTTGCACCATGACGTGCTTTGATCGGATGATATAAGGTAGCTTCGTTCAGCTCAACCGTAATCATATTGCGTTTTGCTGCTTCTAAAGCTTTTTGGATAGCAGCAGGCACTTCGCGGGCTTTACCACGACCGAAACCAACGCGACCATTACCATCACCCACTACTGTCAAAGCAGTGAAAGAGAAGATACGACCACCTTTAACCACTTTTGCAACGCGATCAACGGTAACTAGGCGTTCTACTAAACCATCGCTTTGTTCATTTTTATCATTTCTATCGTTTCTAGCCATGATTAAAACTCCAATCCATTTTCGCGAGCAGCTTCAGCTAAAGCTTTTACTCGACCATGATATTTAAAACCACTACGGTCAAAAGCAACTTTAGTGATACCAGCTGCTTTTGCGCGTTCTGCGATCATTTGTCCTACAGACGTCGCTGCATCAGCGTTACCAGTCGCGCCTGAACGCAAGCTGCTGTCTAAGGTAGATGCCTGAGCGATCACTTCACCACCGTTCGGAGAGATAATCTGGGCATAAATGTGCTTTGGTGTGCGGTTCACCGTTAGACGATTAACGCCTAAATGACGGATATGTGCACGGGTTTTCTTAGCTCGACGCAGACGAGCTGCTTTTTTATCAAACATGTCCTCTCACCTTATTTTTTCTTGGCTTCTTTGCGAATCACCTGTTCGTCACTATAACGAATACCTTTACCTTTGTAAGGCTCTGGTGGACGGAAACCACGGATATTAGCCGCTGCTTGACCAAGCTGCTGTTTATTGTTTGATTTCAAAACAATTTCAGTTTGCGTTGGTGTTTCAGCTGACACGCTTTCAGGCAATGTATATTCTACTGGATGTGAATAACCTACGTTTAAGGTTATTTTATCGCCAGCAGCTTGTGCGCGATAACCAACACCGATTAGCTGAAGGCGCTTCTCGAACCCTTCACTAACGCCAGTAACATGATTGTTAAGCAAGGCGCGAACGGTGCCAGTGTGCATCATGGCTTCTTTTGAGTCGACTGTAGGTGAGAGAATGATAGCATCATCTTCCTGTTTCAGCTCGACCAATTCATGCAGGTGTAAAGACAAAGTACCGTTTTTGCCTTTCACTTCGACCTGCCGATCGTTCAAAGTAACACTTACGCCGCTAGGCAGTGTCACTGGGGCTTTAGCCACACGAGACATAGGAATATTCCTTAAAAAAATTAAAACTTCTATTAGTCAGCCTTAATAAAACCCAAATAATTATGGATCTTTATTATAGCGAAAAAACTAACAGGCCAAAAAGCGTGTTAGTTTATCATAATTGACCCAATTTAGCACCTATCAATTTAATAAAATTATTAGGTTCTAAAGTTAATCTTAGACTTATAGTCTGTTATGTGAAAAGCAACTACATACAAATAACTATAAGTCTAATAAGGTCTAAACAGACTTCATTGCTTTATTACTTAATGCATTGCACGCTAAAAAAGCGTAAAAAATGCTGATTAAGCAACAAAGGCAACGATTTCACCACCGATACCAGCAGCGCGGGCAGCACGATCACTCATGATACCTTGACTGGTTGATACGATAGCAACACCCATACCTTGCTTAACAGTAGGGATGTTATCTTTACCGCGATGCTGGCGTAGACCAGGACGGCTATAACGTTGAATCGTTTCGATGACAGCTTTGCCTTCGAAGTATTTTAGCTCAATAGTTAATGTCGCTTTGTTGTTCGCTTCTTCGCTAACTTCAGCGCTGGCCACATAACCTTCGCTAACCAATAGATCAGCGATAGATTTACGTAGTTTTGAGCTTGGCATAGCTACGGACACTTTATTAGCCATTTGTGCGTTACGAATACGGGTTAGCATATCCCCAACAGTATCTTGCATACTCATGTGATTACTCCTTACCAGCTTGCTTTACGAACACCAGGCACATCGCCTTGCATGACACGCTCACGCAGAATATTGCGTGATAAGCCAAACTTACGGAAATAGCCATGAGGACGACCAGTGATAGCACAACGGTTACGTAGACGTACTGGCGATGAGTTGCGTGGTAGGGCTTGTAGCTCTAACATCGCGTCCATACGCTCTTCGTCACTTGCGTTGATGTCACTGATAGTTTCTTTTAGCTTCACACGCTTTTCAGCGTATTTAGCAACCATTTTTTCGCGCTTTAATTCGCGGTTGATCATGCTCTTCTTTGCCATAACGTCTTTACCTTATTTAAATGGGAAGCCGAATGCTTTGAGTAACGCACGACCTTCTTCATCAGATTGAGCTGACGTAGTAATTGTCACATCCATACCACGGATACGATCAATCTTATCAAAATCTACTTCTGGGAATACGATTTGCTCTTTAATACCCAATGAGTAGTTACCACGTCCGTCAAAAGCCTTAGGTGAAAAACCACGGAAGTCACGAATACGAGGAATCGCAATAGCAATGAGACGATCTAAAAATTCGTACATTTGCTCACCGCGAAGCGTTACTTTACAGCCAATTGGCCACTCTTCACGAATTTTGAAACCAGCAACTGATTTGCGTGCTTTGGTAACCACAGGCTTCTGACCAGCAATAGCGGTCATATCTGCTACGGCACCTTCAAGTAATTTCTTATCTTGTGATGCGCCGCCGACACCCATGTTTAATGTGACTTTAGTGATTTTAGGCACTTGCATCACATTTTCTACACCGATTTCTTTTTGAATCTGTTGCTTGAGTTCATTGTTATATAAAGCTTTTAATCTTGCCATTACTATTACACCCTTAGTGTCTTACGCAGTCGCCACTACTTCACCATTTGAGCGATAAACGCGTTGTTTAACGCCTTCATCATTCGTCTGATAAGTAATACGGTCTGCTTTTTGGGTTTGCGCATTTAAGATTGCGACATTTGAAATATGCAAAAAGGCTTCTTGCTTAACGATACCGCCTTCAACACCAGTCGCCTGATTTGGCTTTTGATGTTTGGTGACGATGTTAATGCCTTCAACTTTGATGCGATCGTTTTTAACAGCTTGTACAGTACCTTGCTTGCCTTTGTCTTTACCAGCAATCACGATAACTGTATCGCCTTTACGTAATTTAGCCATGGGTTACCTCACAATACTTCTGGTGCTAGGGATACAATTTTCATAAACTGATCACCACGTAGTTCACGAGTTACCGGTCCAAAAATACGAGTTGCAATAGGTGCTTTATTTTGATTGAGCAATACCGCAGCATTGTCATCAAAACGAATCACTGAACCATCAGGGCGACGAACGCCTTTTTTGGTACGTACAACTACCGCATTCATCACGTCGCCTTTTTTAACACGACCACGAGGAATAGCTTCTTTAACCGTTATCTTAATGATATCGCCGACAGATGCATAACGACGATGAGAACCACCCAGTACTTTAATGCACTGAACTCTTCTTGCACCGCTATTGTCTGCAACTTCCAGCATAGATTCGACCTGAATCATAGCGTTACTCCACACGTATGAGCAATAAAAGCCAGTTGCTGCCGCTAGCACAGTATGAGTAAGCGGCAGGTTTATACTAGTAGCCGCATTTTACTCATAGGTGTGTGATAAACGCTCGGCGCAATCAGCATCCCTAAAAAGGCGGATATTTTAACAGCTTCTGACTTTCAATGCAATTTACTTAAATTTTTTCTACAGTTTCAACCACGTCAACTAAAGTCCAAGACTTCGTTTTTGAGATTGGACGCGTTTCTTTGATGCGGACAAGGTCGCCTTGTTGGCAAACATTGTTCTCATCGTGGGCTTTGATTTTAGTAGAACGACGAAGCTGCTTGCCATACAAAGGATGACGAACCAGACGCTCAATCAAAACCGTGATGGACTTATCCATCTTGTTGCTGACAACACGACCAGTTAGGACGCTAGCATTGGTAGTTGCTTGATTGTTATCGCTCATGAGTCGCCTCGTTGTTTCTCGTTGATCAAAGTCTGAAGCTGAGCAATCGTACGACGATTGCCTCTGACTTCATGGGTATTCCCCAACTGACCGGTTGCTTTAGCCATACGAATACGGAAAGCATCAAGTTGCTTTTCATCAAGTAACTGGGTCAGTTCTTCTAATGATTTATCACGTAATTCACTGATCTTCATTACATTATCGTCCGCTTAACAATGGTAGTTTTAAAGGGCAGTTTTGCTGCTGCAAGCGTTAAGGCATCGCGAGCAAGCTCTTCTGAAACCCCTTCGATTTCATATAGCACTTTACCAGGTTTGATTTCGCAGACCCAATACTCGACAGGACCTTTACCTTTACCCATACGTACTTCGAGAGGCTTATTAGTAATCGGCTTGTCTGGGAATACACGAATCCAAATCTTACCGCCACGCTTAATCTTACGGGTGATGGTACGACGTGCTGCTTCAATTTGACGGGCAGTCATACGACCACGAGTCAACGATTTTAGACCAATTTGTCCGAATGCAACGGTGCTTCCACGATGAGCGAGCCCTGTGTTACGACCTTTGTGCATTTTACGAAACTTGGTACGTTTTGGCTGTAACATAGTTTAACCTCTGTCTGAGTTTCGACGGTTTCCGTTTCCGCGACCACGGCGTTTTGGCGCACGAGTCTGCTCTTCTTTGACCGGATTATAAACACTGTTCATACCGTCAAGGATTTCACCGCGGAAGATCCAAACTTTTACACCGATAGTGCCGTAAGTGGTTTCCGCACGTACTGATGCATAATCAATGTCAGCACGTAGTGTATGCAAGGGCACACGACCTTCACGGTACCATTCAGTACGAGCAATCTCAGCGCCGCCTAAACGACCAGAGAGCTCAACTTTGATACCTTTAGCACCAGAACGCATGCTGTTTTGTACCGCGCGCTTCATAGCACGGCGGAACATTACACGGCGCTCAAGCTGGCTACCGATACCATCTGCTACCAGACGGGCATCAAGATCAGGCGAGGTGATTTCTTCAATGTTGACCTGAGCAGGTACGCCCATAATTTTGGTCAATTCTTTTTGAAGTCTTTCGATATCTTCGCCTTTCTTACCGATAACGATACCAGGACGCGCAGTAGCGATGGTGATCTTAGCGGCGCCAGTAGGACGCTCGATCGTGATGTTGCTGATCATAGCGTTATCTAGCTTTTTACGTAGATATTCACGAACTTGAATGTCATTGATGAGGTATTCTGAGTATTGCTTTGGATCAGCATACCAGTTTGCGTTATGCTTTTTGACAACACCAAGACGAATTCCGATTGGATGTACTTTCTGACCCATAGCTTATTCTCCTACCTTTATAGTGATATGACAGGTACGCTTACTGATACGATCAGCGCGACCTTTAGCACGTGGTAGGATACGCTTTAGCGTAATGCCTTCATCAACGTAGATAGTCGCGACTTTTAGGTCATCGATATCTAAGCCGTGATTATGTTCGGCATTGGCGATGGCTGAGTTAAGGCATTTCTTAACGAACACAGCGCCTTTTTTATTGCTATACGTTAGGATATCCAAAGCACGCTCAATCGGCTTGCCACGAACTTCATCAGCAACGAGTCTAACTTTTTGTGCCGAGATGGCGGCACCGCGTAATTTTGCAGTTACTTCCATGGTAAGCACCTTATCTTTTTGCTTTTCTGTCAATGCCGTGACCACGATACGTACGAGTCGGGGCAAATTCACCTAGTTTATGACCAACCATCTGCTCGCTGATAATGACAGGTACGTGAGTACGGCCATTATGAACAGATAACGTTAAGCCAACCATTTGGGGCAGAATCATCGAGCGACGCGACCATGTTTTAATGGGCTTGCGTGAGTTGGTGTCAATTGCAGTCTCAACTTTGGCAAACAAATGCGCATCAATGAATGGACCTTTTTTCAATGAACGAGGCATGAAATTCTTCCTTATTTCTTCTTGGCGCGGCGGCGACGGATGATCATATTGTCAGTACGCTTATTATGACGCGTTTTAAGTCCTTTAGACTTCTGACCCCAAGGGCTAGTTGGATGGCGACCTTTAACACGACCTTCACCACCACCATGTGGGTGATCAACCGGGTTCATAGCGACACCGCGGACAGAAGGACGAACACCACGCCAACGTGAGGCACCGGCTTTACCAAGTGACTTCAAGTTGTTTTCAGTGTTTGATACTTCACCGATAACCGCACGACACTCAACGTGTACACGGCGAGTCTCGCCTGAACGTAGACGTAGAATGGCGTAAATACCATCACGACCTAGTAATTGTACGCTTGCACCCGCTGAACGAGCCATCTGTGCGCCTTTACCGATTTTAAGCTCGATATTATGGATCACAGTACCCAAAGGGATGTTTTTAAGCGGCATACAGTTACCTGGGCGAATCGGAGCAGTATCGCCCGATATTACAGCATCACCAACTTTTTGCTTCTTAGCAGCAATGATATAACGGCGTTCGCCATCAGCATACTTAAGTAGAGCAATATGAGCAGTACGGTTAGGATCGTATTCGATACGCTCGACCGTGGCTGGAATATTATCTTTAGTACGTTTGAAGTCAATGATACGATAATGATGCTTGTGACCGCCGCCAATATGACGAGTGGTTATGCGACCATTGTTATTACGACCACCTGACTTACCTTTTGATTCGACAAGTGCTGCATAAGGACGACCTTTATAAAGGTGTGGATGCACCACTTTTTCAACAAAACGACGGCCTGGTGATGTTGGCTTTGCTTTTACGATAGGCATGAGTGTAATCCTTATTCGTTGTTCGCTGTTTCACTAGTAGAATCAGTCGTGTTTGCGACTTCTTCACCAGCATCAGCCATTTGTACATCTTGACCAGCTTTTAAGGTAACATAGGCTTTTTTGAAGTCATTACGACGGCCGATGCTTCTACCAAAACGCTTTGTCTTACCTTTAACATTCAAAGTGTTCACCTTAGTGACTTCAACACCTTCAAACATCAACTCAACTGCTTTTTTGATTTCAAGCTTAGTGGCATTAGAATCAACTTTGAATACTTGCACACCAAATGAATCACCAAGCATTTGAGATTTTTCTGAGAATACAGGCCCTCTTAAGACCTGATAAAGTCTTGCGTTATTCATGCTAGTGCTTCCTCAAATTGTTTCGCAGCTTCAACTGACATGATGACTTTGTCAAAGGCGATCAGGCTCACTGGATCCACTTCAGATGTACCTAGTACATTGACGTGTGGAATGTTGCGAGCGGCTAAATATAAATTCTCGTCAACTTCTTTGGTGACGATTAATGCACGAGGTGCATCTAATTCATTTAGCTTTGCGATCAGCTCTTTGGTCTTAGGTGCAGAAACACTTATCTCTTCAACCAAAATCAAACGCTCTTGGCGAATGAGTTCAGCTAGGATGCACTGCATAGCACCGCGGTACATTTTGCGGTTAACTTTTTGTGACCAGTCTTGTGGTTTCGCGGCAAATGCACGACCACCAGAACGCCAGATTGGGCTACGAATAGAGCCTGCACGAGCGCGACCAGTACCTTTTTGGCGCCATGGCTTAATGCCACCGCCAGAAACTTCGGCACGGGTTTTTTGCGCACGTGTACCTTGGCGAGCACCAGCTAAATAAGCGGTGACGACTTGATGCACTAATGCTTCGTTGAATTCACGACCAAAAGCCGTATCAGAAAGCTCAACCGCCGCACCTGTAACTGTTTTTAAATCCACGTTAATCCCCTTGCTTAGGCTTTGACTGACGGACGTACGATGACGTCGCCACCGGTGGCACCAGGGATGGCACCCTTGATGACAAGTAACCCTTTTTCAGCATCAACCGAGACCACTTCTAGGCCCTGAACGGTGACGCGCTTGTTACCCATCTGACCTGGCATCTTTTTGCCTTTAAATACTTTACCTGGTGACTGGTTTTGACCAGTAGAACCAAGGGCACGATGAGAGACTGAGTTACCATGAGTGGCGTCTTGCATGCTAAAGTTATGACGCTTTACGCCGCCTTGAAAGCCTTTACCTTTACTCTGTCCTGTGACATCAACAATCTGACCTTGTTCGAACAAGTCAGCTAGGATCTCACCACCAATCTCACGACCTTCAAGATCGCTATCATTAGTACGAAATTCCCAAACACCACGGCCCGCTTTAACGTTAGCTTTTGCGAAGTGACCTTTTTGAGCTGCAGTTACGCGGCTGTCACGACGAGTGCCTGTGGTGATTTGAATGGCTTGATAACCATCTACGTCATTACTTTTTACTTGAGTAATGCGGTTTGCATCGACCTCAATCACAGTAACAGGGATAGAAACACCTGCTTCTGTGAAGATTCGGGTCATGCCGCATTTTTTACCGACTAAACCGATCGCCATTTTAAACCTCTTTATATCTTCTATTAATGGATTGGGCGTTGTTGCGTATTAACCCAAAGCAATTTGGACGTCAACACCTGCCGCTAAATCTAACTTCATTAACGCGTCCACAGTTTTGTCAGTAGGCTGAACGATATCAACCATACGCTTGTGAGTACGGATTTCGTACTGATCACGAGCGTCTTTGTTGACGTGTGGCGAGGTTAAAACGTCGAAGCGCTCAATGCGAGTCGGCAACGGTACAGGACCACAAACTTGCGCACCGGTGCGCTTTGCTGTATCAACAATCTCTTGTGCCGATTGATCAATCAAACGATGATCAAAAGACTTAAGACGGATACGGATTCTCTGGTTAGCCATGCCAGCAAGCTCCTAATATGTGCTTTGTTCATTCTTGCGCTGCAAG
The DNA here is from genome assembly GCF_051847575.1 of Psychrobacter sp. 1U2. Taxonomy (NCBI): domain Bacteria; kingdom Pseudomonadati; phylum Pseudomonadota; class Gammaproteobacteria; order Moraxellales; family Moraxellaceae; genus Psychrobacter; species Psychrobacter sp. 1U2. The sequence goes on along the minus strand of NZ_JBPYDC010000006.1, from coordinate 96,251 downwards.
TGGATAAACATAAGCCGTTTGGTTAAAGATCTACTTTAAGCGGCTTCCCATTCTGTCTCAGAATTGTCTCTTGAAGAGAACCAGCAGCGTGCTAAAAGCAAAATAATTTAAAGCCCCACCGATTCTTCCAGTTATCGGAAAATCAGCAAAGCCATAATGAAATAGTGCTAGAAACGATGCTCTAGCTGTCATAGCGCCCACTGTTTTATGGCGGCGCATATATAATTCAGTGGTGTGTATTATACACACCTTGTCGCTCATTGCAAGGCTAATCTCTATTAATCTCTAGCTTATTCTGCATTGCGAGTAGCTCAATAAGCGGGCTATCGGGTCGATTTTTTACCTGATATGCTTATTTTAATCGCTACTTTTAAAGTTAGTCCAAAACGATATCGTACTGCTCTTGAGTATATAAATTCTCCACCTCAAAGGTAATAACGCGACCTAATAGGTATTCTAAATCAGCAACAGTATCAGCCTCTGTGGTTAATAACAAATCTATCACTGCCGCATGCGCGACAACGATAAACTTCTTCGGTGAGTTGTAGGTGCGCGCGCAGCGCATAATCTCGCGAAATATCTCAAAGCAGACGGTCTCAGCGGTTTTGACAAACCCGCGTCCCTCGCAAGTAGCACACGGCTCACACAGCTGTTGGCCTAATGACTCACGCGTGCGCTTGCGGGTCATCTCAACTAAACCCAGCTCACTGACTTGGGTGATATTAGTTTTGGCATAATCTTCGGTCAATTGCTGTTGCAGGCTACTTAGGACATCATCTTTATGCTCTTGCTCAAGCATGTCGATAAAGTCGAGAATAATAATACCGCCTAAGTTACGTAGACGCAGTTGGCGTGCTATGGCGTGCGTCGCTTCAAGGTTAGTTTTATAAACCGTATCTTCAAGCGATCTACCACCAACGAAGGAGCCAGTATTGACATCGATAGTGGTCATCGCCTCAGTTTGATCGATAATCAGATAGCCGCCTGATTTTAGATTCACCCGGCGTTTGAGAGCATCGCTTAGATCATCTTCAACACGATGTACGTCAAATAAGGCGGGCTCAGCGGTATAATGGGTAATGCGGTCATAAACAAAAGGCACAAACTCTTTGGCAAAATGACGCAGTTGCGCGTAGATTTGCGCGTTATCAATAATGACCTTTTCGGTATCAATATGGACTAAATCACGAATGGAGCGCAGCGGCAACGACAGCTCTTGATAAATCAGCTCTGAGCTTTGATGATGGCTCATTTCTTGCCGGCGAGCACCAATAGTACGCCATAGCTGCAACAGATAGTAGATATCTTCTTCAAGCTTATTTACCGGGACGCGCTCAGCGGCAGTACGAGCGATCAGTCCACCTTGCAGGTTGACCGTTTGCATCAGACAAGTCAGCTCAGTCTTTAGGCGGCTGCGCTCCTCCTCGCCATCGATACGCTGGGAGATGCCGATATGATCGCTGGATGGCAAATACACCAAATAGCGCGACGGCAAAGAGATATTGGTGGTAAGGCGCGCGCCTTTACTGCCTAGCTGATCTTTAGTGACTTGCACTAAAATACGCTGACCTTCGTGCAGGCGATGTTGAATGAGGTTTTGGCTAGCTGCTGAGACAATTTCGGTGGTTTTGACTTCTGTACTTTCAGCGCTTATCACCGGTGGCGTTGCAGCGAGTGTCGACACTAAGCTTTCAGCTTTGTCTTGTTGCATCTTAAGCGTGCTAGTCGTTTGGTTATCACTCGCTTGTGGATTTGCCTTCTGGCTAGGCTCGCCTTGACTGACAGGTCTAGGGGGGCGCTGCATGTCATTGACGTGCAAAAAAGCAGTACGCGATTGGCCAATGTCGACAAAAGCAGCCTGCATGCCAGGTAGCACCCGTACCACTGTCCCTAAATAGATGTTGCCAACTAAGCCAAGTTTATGATGGCGCTCAATGTAGATCTCACTGAGTACCCCATTATCCATAACTGCTACGCGCGATTCCATCGGACTAACATTTATCAGCAGCTCTTCAGACATAATGCCTCTTCTTATATGGTCTTATATGACACAGCTTTATTGACAGTGACTCTCTTTAAAGATTTATAGTGTAGCAAATAGCACACTCTTCTGCCCACTACCCTGCCGTATCATTATGTGAGTTTGCTTCTCTTAGCTGACTTGCAGCTCGTCAATCAAGGCTAAGGTTTGTGCCAAAGGTAGGCCTACCACATTAGTATAACTGCCATTGATACGGGTGACCCAAGCGGCTGCCAATCCTTGTATAGCATAGCCACCCGCTTTGTCTGCTGGCTCACCGCTATCCCAATAGCTATTCATCATCGCGCTAGTCAATGGAATAAAGCTGACATCGGTACTCTCCATAATTTGTCGCTTGGCTACGATCTGCCACTGCGCTTCATCTCTGCCTGCATTAATGAGCTGCACTTTGACCGCGCGCACTGCCGTCCAGACTTGATGAGTGCTACCTGACATCTGCTGCCACATGCTATGAGCATGAGCGCGATCGACAGGCTTGACCAAAACTGTTCTGCCATCGGCTAGCACGCCAATGGTATCTGCGGTCAAAACAATAGCCGTATGCATGCTTGAAAAGTCCACACGCTCAGCACTAGCTGCTAGCTGTAAATTCAACTGCTCAATAGCCGCATGAGACTTATCTTTGACCATACGTTCTATATAAGGGGTTGGCAGCTCATCAGTAAGGGGTGTTTCATCGATATCGACACTCATGGTGTTAAAGCTTAATTGAGCCAAAGCTAGTAGCTCATGACGACGCGGCGAGCCGGACGCTAAAATGATATTAGACATAATATGCTTACAGATTTATTAATAAAGGCGAGGATTTATGCATTCCCAAAAGCTTATAGTTAAGCTCAGTCTGTAAACCAATAACTAAGCTTAACGAGCAAATTTGCGTAAAGCTAAGAGTACCAATGGCCAGCTAATGATACTTAACACTAATGAAAAAGCAGACTGAGCGACAAAAGTGCTTTGAGTTATTATCTGTAATAGCCACAGGGTCAATTGAAATATAAATAAGCTCAAACCAGCGATCATCCAAGCGCTAAGAGTATTTAGCTGCTTAAGATAGATACTGATAAGTTTAATCGTAAAAGCGACTACAACAGCGGCAAAAGCCTGCTGCCCAAGGAGGCTATCGGTCAATAAATCAGCGATAAGACCCACAGCAAAGGCAAGAAAAACACCAGCATAGCGTGGCTGGAATAATAGCCAAAAAATAAGCACCATTACCATAAATAAAGGTCGTAGCGTTGCCAAGTATTGGTTTAGAGGATAGACGCTAAGCGATGAAGCGACTATAAAGCTCAACACTATGGCGCTTATTAATAGCCCAGTAGGGTGTTCAGAGTCCGGATACGCCATAAGTGCTACCTGTGCGAAAACTTAGCGATGATTACTGATAGGTTTGCTAAGCATGGATGAAAACACTTAAAAATTGATAACTGAGTTATGATTAGAAGTGATACTTATACAACTCTAAACTGGTTGACTGGTTAATTACTAGCTGCCTTACGAATCGGTCGCTCTTTATCCTGCAGCACTAAGACGTAGGCATTGTCGACAAAATTGGCCGCCGGCGTCACCTTGATGCTCTTAAAGTTATCCGCTTGCGTGTCTTCGATATGCGCAATCGTACCGACGCGGTAGCCTGCTGGAATGCGGCCGCCAAGGCCTGATGATATCAGCACATCACCAACGCGCACGTCTGAGGTTTTAAACACGTAGTTTAGACTCAAAGAGGTAGGCAAACCTACACCAGTAACGATAGCGCGCTGGCCGGTGCGCTTGACCGTCACAGCCACTGATTGCTGCTCATCACTAATGAGTAATACGCGGCTGGTATTAGGATAGACATTAATGACTTGCCCTAATATGCCATGCTCATCGATGACGGTTTGTGCCACTTGGACGCCATCACGCTCGCCTTTGTTAATCACCACGATTTGCTTGAGCAGGTTAGTATCGGTGCCAATAACTTGCGCCAGATTGAGATCGAATTGCTCAGGCCTTGTGGTCGATAAAATACCTTGCAATCGCGCATTTTGTGCCAAGATATAATCTTGCTGTTGTAGCTTGGCCTGCGCATGTAGCAATTGCGACTTGAGTTGCACGTTTTCGCGGCGCAGCGACTCTTTTGATTGTAAGCGGCCGCTCGCCCAGTGTTTGGCATAACTTGGTAATATTGCTGACTGGTAAATCGGCTGCATAGAGGCGTGGCTAGTATCGCGTATCGGCTTAAACCATTCTGGGTTTTTACTATCGAACCACATCAAAACCAAAGCCACTATCAGAGCGATAGCAGTGATGCGTAATGACAAAGGCTGACGAGCAAAAATACTTGGAGTCATATAAGATCTAGCTTCTCTAAAGAATATAAAGTTCTAAGCGCTTAATACAGTCTTGCACTAATAGTGGCCTTGAGCTGATAACAATAAAGGCCGTCTTAATGACCGCCTTTATCAATAAATCTAATGATGGTTGCTTATTTATTCAGGCGTTTAGACAAAGATCATATTCAAGCTTTTATTATTAATAAAATCAAGCGCCATACCGCCGCCGCGACTGACACAAGTTAGCGGATCTTCAGCGACCGTCACTGGTAAACCAGTCTCTCTAGAGACGAGTTTATCTAAATCGCGTAGCAAAGCGCCGCCGCCAGTCAAGACGATACCGCGCTCAGCGATATCCGAAGATAATTCAGGCGGCGTCTGCTCAAGCGCGGCTTTTACCGCACTGACGATACCGCTCAAAGGATCACTTAACGCCTTTTGAATCTCTTGCGAATTGATCGTAAAGGTCTTTGGCACCCCTTCAGCCATACTACGGCCACGAACCTCTACTTCTAGCTGCTCTTCTTCATTGAGCGCTGAACCGACTTCAGTCTTGATGCGCTCGGCAGTTGTTTCACCGATAACGCAGCCGTGAGTACGGCGTACATGAGTGATGATCGCTTCATCAAAGATATCACCGCCAATACGGATAGATTCGGCATAAACACAGCCAGATAGTGCAATAACCGCAATCTCAGTGGTGCCGCCGCCGATATCAACCACCATAGAGCCGCTCGCTTCATGGACTGGCATGCCTGCGCCAATAGCGGCCGCCATCGGTTCTTCTAACAATAACACTTTGCTTGCGCCCGCTGAGGATACCGCTTCGCGAATCGCTTTGCGCTCTACTAGCGTTGACTTACAGGGTACACAAACCACCACGTTAGGCTGAGCCAAAAAGCGCTTGGCCTTTACTTTGGTAATAAAATGCTTGAGCATTTTTTGTGTCACCTCAAAATCAGCGATGACACCATCTTTTAAGGGTCTAATAGCGGTAATATTAGCCGGTGTTCGACCGAGCATTTGCTTAGCATCGATACCTACGGCGGCAACCGTCGGATTTTGGGTGCGATTGCTGCGCAAAGCAACGACCGTCGGTTCATCGAGTACTACCCCTTTATTAGGGATAAAAATTAAGGTGTTGGCAGTGCCAAGATCAATGGCGATGTTACTTGATAAAAATCCAAACAGGTTCATGACTATTATATCCAGCGTCTTACAAATGAAGGCAAATGAGGCGAATGAAGCGGCTAAGGCGTACTTGTTGGCGTTGCAAGCTCAGCTTTTACCGCCTATGGTAATCAAAGATTACCTATGCAACAAGAGGGCCCTAAACTACAAAGGTGAAAGTGGGCTAAATTATACCGATTTGAGATAGAAAAAACATGGGTATTTATAGGGATGAAGCAATAAATAACATCTTAAATGCTAGAATTTGTTACAAAAACTAAAGCGATGCCGTTCATAATTGCTGTCACTAAGATACAAGGTATCACCTCTGCATGCTAGCTTTTATTATGACGCTATACTCATAACAACAGATTCATAGATGAAATGGACTTTCATTCAGATATGATGAAATAACAGTAGCAATAATGACCATAATAATAGAAATAAAGATCCGGTTTAGTACCAAGTCGTCAATACATTGTGGTCAATTGGTGGCTAATATACACCTCTACTCTGTAAACTTAGGCTAGATGCTTTATAATAACAATCATATGACTATCACTCATCAGCTACCCCTTTAAGTTTTTGAATTTTAAACTTTTGCATACTGGTAAGCTTCTCTTATTTGAGCTTCTATTATTAATAAGACTTATCAAGGGGCTGCACCCCTATCTACTATTTTACTTTCTGTTGGAGAAATTATGTCACAGCAAGCACCCGACAAAACCTCTATTGATCACGACCATGTGAGCCGTGAAGAGATTTTAGACATCGCCACCTTAGCACGTTTAGGAGTGGATAAAGACACCGCTGGTAGCTACGCTGAAGATATCAGTAAGGTTTTGGGGTTAATGAAAACTTTAGGCCGCGTTGATACCACAGGCGTTACGGCTTTATCTAATATTCATGAAGTCTGCCAAGAGCTGCGTAGCGATGTCGCCAAGCACGATATCGACCGCGAGCGTAACCAATCGGTGGCGCCTGCAGTTGAAGAAGGTCTGTATCTCGTACCGCAAGTGATTGAATAACTTTCTAGACACCAGCTTATTACGCCCTTCTACTTTTATTTCTCATTTCGCTTTATATCCATTAGCTTCATAACTATAACGGACGACACCTTATGTCTGAGATGCATCTCTTATCTACCGAGCAGCTGATTACAGGCTTGCAGGACAAACAATTCAGCAGCGCGGAATTAACCGAACACTATATCAAACGTATAGAAAGCTTAGATAATAAAATTAATAGCTTCATTACTACTACCTTTGACAGCGCTCGTGCGCAAGCAAGCGCTGCTGACGAGCTACGCGCGCAAGGCGATAAGCGTCCACTACTGGGTGTGCCGATGGCGCATAAAGATATCTTTTGTACCCAAGGCGTGCTCACCACTTGCGGCTCAAAGATGCTGCATAACTTTGTCTCGCCTTACGACGCGACTATCGTTAGCAATATCCGCGAGGCGGGAATGATTAATCTAGGTAAGCTCAATATGGATGAGTTCGCGATGGGCTCAGACAACAGCAGCTCTTATTATGGCAAGGTACAAAACCCTTGGAACTTAGAGCGCGTCCCTGGCGGGTCATCTGGTGGTAGTGCAGCAGCAGTAGCAGCAGGCTTTGTGCCTATGGCAACGGCTAGCGATACCGGCGGCTCTATTCGCCAGCCGGCATCATTTTGTGGTCTAACCGGTATCAAGCCGACTTATGGCCGAGTCTCGCGTTTTGGCATGATTGCTTATGCGTCGAGTCTCGATCAGGCCGGCACTATGGGCCGCAGCGCTCAAGACTGCGCTTATTTGTTGCAGCCGATGGTCAGCCACGATTCGCGAGACGCAACTTCAGTCCTACATGACATCCCAGATTATGTACAAGATATCAAGGATGCCGAAGCGGCTGCTGGCGACAAACCTTTTGCTGGACTACGGATCGGTGTCGCGAAGGAATACTTCACCGAAGGCTTGAATAAAGAGGTCGAACAAACCGTACGCGCTGCCCTAAAACAATACGAAGAGCTAGGCGCGACGATTGTAGAGGTTAACATTACCAATCCTGATATCACACTAGCGACTTATTATATGCTTGCCCCTGCTGAGGCTTCCTCCAACTTGTCACGTTTCGATGGCGTGCGCTTTGGCTATCGCTGCGCGGATCCAAAGGATCTGACTGACCTCTATACGCGTACGCGTTCTGAAGGTTTTGGCCCTGAGGTGCAGCGCCGTATCTTGACTGGCACTTATGCGCTATCAGCAGGGTACTTTGATGCTTACTATATCAAAGCACAAAAAGTACGTCGTATGATCGTTGAAGACTTCGATAAAGCCTTTGCTAATTGCGATGTTATTGCCAGTCCAACCGCACCGACCGCTGCATATAAGCTCAGTGATAATCTAGATCCAGCCGCTATGTATCTAGGCGACGTCTATACTATCGGGGTCAACTTGGCAGGCCTGCCCGCGCTTAGCCAACCAGTAGGTCTAACCTCTGAGGGGTTACCGGTAGGTCTACAGCTCATTGGTCAGTATTGGCAAGAAAGTAAACTGCTTAGCACCGCGCATCTCTTCCAACAACATACCGATCACCATTTACAGCACTCGCTTATCGCGAAGGAAAACGTATAAGCTATCTGTAGACGATTGAAGCACTTACTGTATAAGACTACTTGATCTCGCACGAGTAACAACTGGACTCTAATAAGGATATAAGATGACTGTTATCGATATGTTGCAACAAGACCACAGCTTAGATAATGAGCAAGCAACGAGCTTGCAAGCTAAGCTGAAAGAGTTAGAGGCATTCTTTGATAAAAACTTTGAAGACAGTCCAAAATTTTTTCAAGCTTTTTATAGTAAGTTTGAAAAGACGATTGCCCCTTATGGTTTTGAAGAAGGCGATGCAAAGCAAGCTGAGCCTTTGGTAAGTCATCTGTATCTTCAAGGCGATTTTAAGATCTTGGTAAGCTATATTATCCCCGCCTATTATCAAAGCGGCGGAGATAGTGAGACTTTCTCAGACACTTATACCCAACTGATGAATAGTTATTAAAGTGCATTGATCAAACAGAGCTAGCGTAACTATGCTAATTGTCCAAGCAGCACTTTTATAGTGCCTAAAATATACTTGGCGCTAGCTTGATTAGGATAAGCAAGATTAAGCGATTATCAATACTGCTATTGTCGCTAGCTTTCGTAAACATGGATTACTTTTTTAGCATACCGCTGTTTTATTTTAAATTTTTGATAGGATTTTATGATGGAAATGACAGAGTTTGCAACTCGTAAAGAGCTGCTTGTCGACGGCTATGAAGTCGTCATTGGTATTGAGATTCACTGTCAGCTCAATACCGATAGTAAAATATTCTCCAGCGCCCCCACTGACTTTGGTAATGAACCAAACACCCAAGCCAGTATCGTTGATTTAGGCCTACCTGGCGTATTGCCTGTACTGAATACTGGTGTCGTCGACCGCGCCTTGAAGTTCGGTATCGGCGTCGATGCAGAATTAGGACTATTTAACACCTTTGATCGTAAGAACTACTTTTACCCCGATTTACCTAAAGGGTATCAAATCACGCAAATGGCAAACCCTATCGTCGGCAAAGGCTATATCGATGTGGTAGTCAATGAAGGTGAAAAGGGTGAGTATCCCAAGCGTATGGGTATCACTCGCGCGCATTTGGAAGAAGATGCCGGCAAATCTGTCCATGATGCGGTCGATGGTATGACGGGTGTCGATCTTAACCGCGCTGGCACACCGCTCATTGAGATTGTGTCTGAGCCGGATATGCGCTCAGCGGCCGAAGCTTTGGCTTATATCAAAGCCATCCATCAGCTAGTGACTTGGCTTGGTATCTCAGACGCCATCATGGCAGAAGGCTCGTTCCGCTGCGATTGTAACGTGTCGGTGCGTCAGCCAGGCGGTGAGCTTGGCACTCGTACTGAGCTAAAGAACCTAAACTCGTTTCGCTCTATCGAGCGCGCTATCACTCGCGAAATCGAGCGTCAAATCGATATTGTCGAGGACGGCGGTAAAGTCGTGCAAGCCACCATGCTCTATGATCTTGAAAAAGATGAAACCCGCGTCATGCGTACCAAAGAAGATGCCAACGACTATCGCTACTTCCCCGATCCTGACTTGCTGCCTGTGCGTATCGAACAAGCCACTGTCGATGCGATAAAAGCGGCAATGCCTGAGCTACCTGTCGCGCGTCGTGCGCGGTTTGAGAACGAGCTTGAGCTGTCTGAATACGATGCGCGTATCTTGACCGGTAGCCGTCAGATTGCTGATTACTTTGAAGCCGTCGTCGCTGAGGTCGGTCAAGACAATGCCAAGACTGCGGCGAACTGGGTCATGGGCGATTTGCTCGGCGCACTCAATAAAGATGATACGGATATTACTGACTCCCCTATCAGCGCTAAGCAGCTAGCAGGACTGCTTGCCAGACTGTTCGATGATACCTTGTCGGGTAAACTCGCTAAAAAGGTCTTTAGTGCCTTGTACGCACGTGAAGGTGGCGCTGGCGACGACGCGGCGGATATTATCATTAAAGACAAAGGTCTCAAGCAAGAAACCGATACCGGCGCAATTAAAGCCATAGTTGAAGAAGTCATCGCTAATAATCAAGCAATGGTCGATGAATACAAAGGCGGTAAAGAAAAAGCCTTTAACGGCCTAGTTGGACAAGTCATGAAAGCCAGCCGTGGTAGCGCTAATCCGCAGCAAGTGAATCAGATCTTAAAAGAGCTGTTGGGTTAGGCTTTATCAGAGCATAATGACTGTTATAAGCGCAATTAGAGGGTAATCATGAGCCGTAACAATTAGCTCTTGCAATCTAAAGAAATTTGGGTAGAATAGCAGTCATTCGGGGCGTAGCGCAGTCTGGTAGCGCACTACACTGGGGGTGTAGTGGTCGCAGGTTCAAATCCTGCCGTTCCGACCAAACACAATATTAGGGCTGACCGTCATTGACCGTCAGCCCTTTATTTTGGGCAATTTCAAGCAATAACACATACATGACAGTCCATCTTAGTGCATGGCAATCCATGTAAAAATGCGGTATATTTTGCGGTATAAATTATACCGTTATGGAAATATACCGTCATGCCTTTAACCGATAGTCAAATCAAACGCCTTAAGCCTTCCGATGCTTGCACCCCTAGCCGACCTGACAAATATAGTGACGGTAATAACTTACGCCTATGGGTTCGTAGCACTGGTAGTAAGGTATGGGTAAGTGACTATAAATACGCTGATAAACGCCAAAGCCTTACCATTGGTAAATATCCAATAATGAGCCTTGCTGAAGCTCGCCAGCGTAACCAACAGATAAAAGAGTTAATCGCGCAAGGTATCAACCCTAAACACGATAAGAAACGCTTACAAGCCGATACTGACGGTACCAAAACATTTGACGCTATAGCACAACGCTGGCATAACGATCGCAAATCTCACATTGCTCTTAAGACCTATAGCCGTGATTACTCACAGTACCAGCGCGATATTAAACCCATTATTGGTCACATGAACATAGATGACATAACCTCTCCTGATATTCTGGCCATTGGTAAAGCAGTAGAAGCACGAGGCGCTACTGATATGGCACGTAGAGCAATACGCCAAGCAGGGCAGATATTCAAACAAGCCAGACGTGAGGGTCTGATAACTCACAACCCAGCTAATGACTTAACCGAAGCCTTAAAACCGCATAAGGTGAAAAATCACCCACGCATAACCAGTCAACAACTACCTAAGCTATTAAAAGATATTGATGCGTACGGCGGTCATTTATTAGTAAAACTAGGCTTTTGGGTAATGTGTTATACGTTTGTGCGGACACAAGAGCTACGAATGATGGAGTGGGCAGAGATAGACTACAAAGCCAAAGTATGGCGCATACCAGCCGACAAGATGAAAATGGATAGACCACATCTAGTACCGCTTGCACCTCAAGTAATGGCTATCTTAGAACAGATTAAACAACTAGGCATTTCGAACCAGTACGTTTTTTTCAATATCGAGAGGCACCAACCTTATAGTGAAAATGCTTTTAGCAATGCGTTGAAGCGTATGGGTTATAAAGGAATAATGACAGGGCACGGCTTCCGTGGGCTGGCCAGCACTACATTACATGAACGAAACTTCATGCACGAGGCAATAGAGCTACAGCTGGCACATGAGAAGGAAAATAAGATCAGCAAAGCTTATAACGGAGCGCAGCACCTACCTTATAGAGTAGACATGATGAAGAAATGGGCAAACTTTATTAATGACATCTATGAAGGAAAAGATGCTAAAACCGTTTATACCAACTTCACACCAAAATTAAAACAAGAAGATTTTTTATAGTATTTTAAAAACGACTATGTAAAGCTAGGAGTAATTTATCCGACCTACAGTAACCACACCCTTATACTGTCACTGCCTTGCATCCATTTTAATTTAAGGGTGTGAGGGTGTAAATGTGAGTGACCAAGCTAAAAGTATTACCATGGAAGATTTAAATAAAGATATATGTATGACTATGGCAAACAGCTTGCGTTTTCCACTAAATGAAATAGTGGCATGGGCTATATTTGGTGATAGCAATTTTTCTCTGCCTGAAAATTCATTGATCTATTCGAACTACGCTGATCTACACATAGACAGCACCAAAATTAATCCAGAGCATTTAGAGCTAATGAGCTCTATTGAGGAAAGCGTAATAAAATGTATAGACCAGAATAAAGATAGTGTTAATTTTTCGACAATAGATAGTTCTTACGAAGGCATAAACAGTATCTTAGATAGGTTTTTATCAGCTAAATATCAAGAACTTGATTCATTAATTCATCAGAAAAATAGTGCTTTCAAAGACTCCTCTATTCGTTGGGCAGTTCTAATAATAGCGTACAGAGAAATGGCAATATTCGCGTTCAAGAATGGTAGCTATTACGTGGCGATGCAATTGAATGAGTTTTGTAAAGATTGTCAATCACAAATCATGTTTAAAAATATTAAATTTATTGATGAACATAAGAAAAAACTATCTGATAGCAATAGAAAAGCAGCTAATAAAAGATGGCAGCCACGTAGAGAAGAAAAAAAGAAGCGTAAAGAACAATATCTTCAGATAATGAAAGAGAAAGGCTTCAGTACCTATACTGATGCAGCTACGTATATAAAGCAAAATATTGAGACGGGCAAAAAGCCTTCGTTCCCTACTGTATGTCGTTTGTTGAGTGAAGCTGATAAAGGGGATTTTTCTTAATATATTGTCGTATGCATGCATCAAACACTCTATGCATGCATCAAACACTCTATGCATGCATGAGTATTCAGCAATTCCAGCCTACCTAATAAGATGACCTATGTAAGCCGTAGCATACTGTTACGGCTCAATAAACTACATAAGGTTATTGATATGAAGCAACATACAGATATAGACACTTCCATTATCACTATCGCTGATAACACTCCTAGCAGCACCGAAGCCACAAAGCAGACTACTTCTATTAAGCACTTGCCACCGCAAGGCATGAGCCGTGCCAACCAACTTATACCATTCTTGCCATTTGGTAGTAGTACCTTATGGGCATGGTCACGTGATGGACGCTTCCCAGCACCAGTCAAACTATCCCCTACCATGACGGCATGGCGCAATGCTGATGTCATCCACTGGTTAAATAATCAAACCACCTCTACTGATAGCGAGGTTTGAGCCATGAAAACACCAAAACTAAAAAAAAGGACTTACAGACAGTTAATACTTGACCATATGCAGGCAGGTCAATCTATCTCAAACATGGAGGCTTTCGCTCAATATGGTATGACCTGCTTTCTTCAACGTGTAAGTGACTTGCGTGCTTCAGGGGTACCTATTCAAGATGAATTCATTAGCCGTAACGGAAGGTGCTTTAAAAGGTACTGGATTGCTGAATCTGATAGGCCGACAAATAATGAGGTGAAAAAATGAACTTATATAATGAACTTATAAATTGTTTGAAGGCGCATAGGATTAGTTTTAAGTTATTGTCAGCATTACCCATATCCTTAGCAAGTATTTTTATTGTTTTGATTATTCCAAACTGTCAGCAACCACCACGGCAACTAAAAACTGAGAGGCTTGATAGCAGTTTGGCCAACCATTCTAATATTTTAGAACGGCAAGAGGAAGTAATATGAGAAGCAAGCTAAGACAGGTAGGCATTCGTGAAAAAGCCCGCCGGATCAGGGCGGGCTCATCTAATACCTTAATTGACTATTTTCTGACAGGTACTATTCAACTAACCAAGTTAGTCAGTCTTAATAATAACATATTACGCGCCAGCGTTGTTATAGGGAGGGAGTGATGCACTATTACACATTTCACCCAAAAGACTATATGAGTAAAACCAACTTCCTTGAACCTATGGAGGACTTGGCTTATCGCAGAATGTTGGACTATCAATACCTAAATGAGTGTCCACTGCCTAAAGATATTGACGAGATAGCAATGCTTATTAATATGCGAACGCATAGCGAAAGCATTGCGACTGTATTGCGTTATTTCTTTGAGCTGGCTGATGACGGTTATGTGAATGACAGAGCTGAGAAAGAGATCGCTAAATATCAGACAAAATCAGATAAAGCGCGTAAATCTGCTAACGTTAGATGGAGAAGTAAAGGCGTTACGGCTAGTAATGGCAAGGCTTCAAGCGATAGTGATTCGAACGCAATGCGAATGCATAGCGAAGGCAATGCTAACCATAAACCATCAACTACTAACCAAGAACCATTAACCAGCTTACCGTTTGATGATTTTTGGAATGCTTACGATTATAAGAAAGGCGGTTTAGCAAAACCAAAGGCTAAGTGGCTATCGCTTAGTATTGAGACACAAAAGTTAATCATGGCTCATATTCCCAGCTATGTTAAGTCAACACCTATCAAGAGCTATCGTAAGCACCCTATGACTTACTTAAATAATGAGGGCTGGCTTGATGAGATCACAGAGTCTCACAACACTGATGCAGAGCAAACCAGTAGTGCTCGTCCTCACAGTAACCGTAGTGACTCGTTCGACTCACAGCCACAGGCCAAGAGCTTAAGCCGTGAGGAGCAGATAGCAGCAAACAAAGCGAGCATGGAAAAAGCGGGGTTGAATGTATGAGCTTTTATAACATGGATATAGAAAAGGCGCTATTAGCTTCGCTCATGAGCATAGAGAAATCTTTAGAGCATGTTGTCAGCAAGATTGATGCTAACGACTTTGCAGCAAGCAAGCACGAGATAATATTTATAGCGATCAACGCATTAGATAAAGAGGGTCTGCCATACGATACGGTTATGGTTCACGATTGGTTAGTGAATAATGGGTACGGTGATAACGTTTCTGATGGTTATCTTGCCGAGATATTGAGCACAAGCCCAGCTACATTATTTAACCTTGTGGCCTACGCTGATCGCATACTTGAACTGTCAAAGTATCGAGCTGTTAATCGGGTTCTCCTACAAGCGCAGGATGAATTGAAGCAAGCTGATACGCGCCTTGATGACAAGGTGAACGCTATTGTTGAGCAGTTAACAGCTATTATCGATACAAATAAAAGTGGTAGCGGTGCGCGATCTGTTGGCTCATTGATGGACGACTTTTTTATTAATCTACAAGCGGTAAGCAAGGGTGAAGTTGTACCATTCTCACCCACTGGCTTCAATGCACTAGATGAACGATCACCAATACAAAATGGCGACCTTGTCGTCGTGGGAGCACGTCCCTCGATGGGTAAGACTACGTTTGCGCAAACCATATTGCAAAGCATGGTTCAGAACGGGTTCTATAAAGACAGTCAAGGAAACCATAAACGTAAGGCTGGCGTATTCTTCAGCGTGGAAATGACAGACGAATCTGTTATGCAAAGGTTTATGTCTTCAATGTCTAACGTTGAGCTATCAAAAGTTAGAAGCGGAATGGGTATGGATGTCGATGACTGGGCGAAATTAAACAACACAGTTAGGGATTACAGCAAAGATTACCCCTTGTTCATTGAATCTGAGTCTCTAATGACTTACCAGCAAATGCGAACTACACTGAATAAGATTCGCAACTCTTATGGTGAAATAGGCGTGATTATGATTGATTATCTACAGATTATGGGAGGGGTTGATGGCAAAGATCGGGTGAATGCACTTGGTGAAGTCACAAGACACTTGAAAGCGTTCGGTAAAGATTTTAATTGCCCCGTCATACTTTTGTCACAGTTAAACCGCAGCTTAGAGAGTAGGCCTAACAAGCGGCCTATTATGAGCGACTTGAGGGAGTCAGGCGCAATCGAGCAAGAAGCCGATGTGATTATGTTTTTATATCGTGATGAGGTTTATAACGAAAAATCAAAAGATAGGGGCATAGCGGAGGTGATTATTGCCAAGAACCGACAAGGCCAAGTTGGAACGGTTCGATTAGGTTTTGAGGGTAGGTACTCACGCTTTACTAACCATATGCCAATGATGAACGATCTTGATGCAATCCCTGAGTTTGGCAGCAACTCTTAGCTGGCAAGTAGGTATTGTTATCATAACGAACCCTAATAATATTAAAGAGGTGTATGTTAAGCATATGCCTTTTTTTGTGCCTAATAATATATCTATCAGCATACAAACTTATCGATAATTAAACCCTAATCCAAATTTCGATTACCCCTATTAAGTGGCATTACTTACTAACTTAAACACAAAATATTTGGAAGCAAAATGATGGAAACAAGCGAATTTGGAAATAAAAAACGCCTTTTCAAAATATTGGAAACATCGCAATCGCCTGACACGTAACAGATACAGCGGAATCAGGGAAGGGAAATGGAAACACAAGGAAGCAGAAAAAAGGAGCTTGTTCACCTAGATAAATAATACCCCTAAGACGCGCTTTTCTCCCCTAAAAAACCTCACCTACGCATGCTCACCCAACTTCGTATCAAGCATCAAACGAATAAATTTCTTAAACTGATCAGGGTTAGATAGTAAGTGCATGGTCATACCTTCGTAGGCTTCTTGGCTTTCAAATAATGCATCCATCGCCGCATCAGGATAACCGCCGAGCATAATCTGATCGGTACTGTTATTACTAAACTGCTTTACCACGATCTCATTTTCAGTCACTTTATCCCAAATCGTGTTTTGAAAGTTGATCATGTCCTTATCGGTAAAGTCCTCGCCAGCGAACACCTCATTTAATCGATTAATGACCTTTGATAACAGCTCTTCTTTCTGATCCTTTGGCTTTGCTGTACCGCCACCGCCGCCAGCTTCTAACTCACCACTACCCTCCTTTAGCTTTAGATCCTGCTGGTGCAGCTTTGAGACGCGGTAATGACTCATAGCGATGTTGGTTAGATCAATATCATCCTCATTATTCACACTTTCGCGTAATAATGGCCGCAGGTTACGGGCGTATAAGCTCAGCTTTTCCAGCTCTTTAGAGTCATAGTCCACGATTTGCGACATAAACTCATACTGACGGGTGAATGTACCTAAGTCCTTTTTAAAGATCTCTAGTGCATCTTGATCAGCCTTAAAGCCTTTATAGTCGTTCTCGGCATTGGTCATCAGCACCACATCACCTGTCGCTTTGGTACGCTCAAGCATTTCCTTGGCATGCTGGGCTTGCTCGCGTGCTTGGCTGTAGCGCTTCTGCCAACGTTCGACCGCTGGCTTGCAGATATTGCTAATGGCGGCATTAGACTTGTTCTTGCTGTAGAAAGCGTCAACAAACTGCTCAACCTCATGCCATAAGAAAATACCGCTGGCGCGTAGCTTCTCATACAGGTCATACACCTGATCGGGGTCAGACACATCCACTAAAGTGGCGGTCTCATAGTATGGCTGGAAGGCATCAAGGATGTCTTGGGGATCATTAAAGAAGTCGAGCACAAAGGTACCGCTCTCAGCTTTACCCTTATAGGTACGGTTCAGCCGTGAGAGGGTCTGTACGCAGTCCACGCCTGTCAGCTTCTTATCGACGTACATGGCGCATAGTTTCGGCTGGTCAAAGCCTGTCTGGAACTTATTGGCCACCAGCATCACTTGATAGTCATCACTATCAAAAGCTTTACGCATATCACGGCCTTTGAGACCGATATTCATATTATGCTCGGTGAACTTCTCGCCAAGTAGTGCGCCACTATCAGGGTCATTATCGTTAAAGGTGACTTCCCCTGAGAAGGCAACCATAGCATTAATACCGCGATAGCCACTATCTGCAATATAGTTATCAAAGGCCAGCTTGTAACGTACCGCTTCTTTACGTGAGCCTGTCACGACCATGGCTTTGGCTTGGCCGCCGAGTAAGCCTTTGATGTTGTCGTTAAAGTGCTCAATGATGATCTTCACTTTCTGCGCGATATTGTGCTCATGAAGGCGCACCCAGCTACTCAGCTTAATCTTAGCGCGGCGAGCATCGACCTCATCGTCATCGCTAGCCAGCTTTTGAGTGAGCTGATACATCACTTTGTAGTTGGTGTAGTTCTTTAGCACATCTAAGATAAAACCCTCTTCAATCGCTTGGCGCATAGAATAGACATGATAAGCGGCTGGTAGGTTATCGCTAGAGGCTGGCAAGTCAGGGTTAGGCAAGCGTCCAAACAGCTCGATGGTTTTCGGCTTCGGCGTGGCGGTAAAGGCATAGTAGCTTAGATTCGGGCTGCTACGGCGTGCGGCTAATGTGGCGTCCATCGCCTGATTGATGACATCTTCACTAGAGAGCGGCTTATCATCATTCGCGTTACTCTCTATATCACCTGAGACCAGCACTTCTTTGAGCTGGCGTGCGGTAGAGCCTGTCTGTGAGGAATGCGCTTCATCGGCAATGATGGCATAGCGGCGCGATTTTAAGACGCTAGAATCTTCAATCGCTTTGAGCACAAACGGAAAGGTTTGGATAGTGACGATAATAATCGGCTGGGAGTTGACCAATGCTTCGGCAAGCTGCTCAGACTTTGAGCCGTCACCTTCTTTACGGTTTATTTTGCCGACTACGCCATCGGCATGTTCAAACTGATAGATAGTATCTTGTAGTTGGTCGTCCAGTACGGTGCGATCAGTGATAACGATAACTGAGTCAAACTGCTTATCGCCGTCGCTGTTGTATAAGGTGGAGAGCAGATGCGCTGTCCATGCGATAGAGTTAGACTTACCTGAGCCTGCGCTGTGCTGAATGAGATACTTTTGACCTGCGCCCTCAGTAATGGCGGCATTGACTAGCTTGGTCACCACGTCCCATTGATGATAGCGCGGGAACATCATGGTCTCGCGTTTGGACTTGCGCCCGATCGCGTCCTCTTCCTCTTCGATCTGCAAGTGCATAAAGTGACCGAGGATGGCCAGCAAGTTATCAGGCGTCAGCACTTCATTCCATAGGTAATCGGTGGCATAACGGCTGCTATCGGCTGGCACGTCATTACCCGCACCGCCCTCGCTGGTGCCTTTATTGAACGGTAAGAAGTAAGTGCTATCACCTGCCAGCTTCGTGGTCATATAGACTTCATATTGACTGACAGCGAAATGTACCAGTGCGCCACGCTTAAAGGTCAGCAGCGGCTCAGGTTTTTTGGTATCAGGGTCTTTCGGCAGGCGGGTCTTCTTATACTGAGTAATGGCATTTTGTACCGCTTGCTTAAACTCCGACTTTAGCTCCATTGTAGTGACAGGCAAGCCATTGACGAATAGCACGATATCGATACGGTTACGCTTAGCGACTTTGTCATTAGCGTCAGCGCCGTCTTTAAGACTGGTATAAGGGCTATACACTACTTCAGGTACGACGCGGCAGATATTGGCCTCATAGCGTGCCATGGTCTCAGGGTTCAAGCTATGCTCAGGCTTAAACTGACAAAGTGAGAAGCGCGCGTTACGAATCTTTAGACCATGACGCAATACACCTAAGGTGCCATAGGTACGCGACGCTCTATCGGTGGCTTGCGCGTCCGCCTTGTTGAGCTGCTTAACTAAGGCGGCGATAAAGTGGCGCTCAGAGTCGATAGGAAAGGTGCGGCAGAACTTCTTCCACTCTTGTGGCTGGGTGGTCTGTACAAAGTCCAGCACGTCTTGCTCATATAGCGCAGTCTCAGCCTGATAGCCGCTAGGGTTGCCCAACTGCCAGCCTTGCGCTTGCATTTGAGTGACGATATCGGCTTGGAAGACAGATTCGTAGGTGGTGTCGGTCATGTTAAGTCCGTTTATAGTTATTATAATGCTCTGAATAATCTCATTGCCCTGTAAATATTTTATCGTTCAAAACCAACTCTTTTAAGAATGCCATTTTGTAATTCAAATAACCCACTAGGCTTACCTATAATATTGCTTCCGGTAGAGTTTTCATAATCTATAGCTTCATTCAGTAATTTAAAAATTCTTTTACCAGAATAAACAAAGCCATGTGTTCCAAAAAAACTATTATATGCATGTGTTAAAGAGAGTGTCTGATGAGCATTTTTAGTAAAGATACGATCATCGAAAGCTGCTTTGAAAACTTCTTTTTCAAAGTAATCTTGCTTAAACTTACCACTACCAATCATTGCTATAGTATTTCTTCTAATAATAGCCTTTTTGACTACTGCTCCTAGAACAGGATCTTTAACTATCTCATATTTGTATAAATAATACTTTCTATCTTGTGGACATTGGATTCCTAGGATGAACTCAGCTTCATAAGCGCTAAAGTACCTTCCCATAGAGGTATGTTTTCTAGCCTTATCTAAAACTGCCTTAATTGAGTGTTCTACCACTTCTGAAATATAGTCAGCGTTAATCAATGAGTTCAAATGTTTCGGCAAAAACATGCTGTCGTCATAATCTCCATTTCTTAATTGCTTACTTCCTTCACAGCTCATTGCGAGAATGTATTTACCATTCCTATAGGATGGATATAATTCAGACAAATGATTTTTTATAGAATTAATCATATGTTGAGCCACTAATGTGCTTCCAGCAAATGCTATTGCACAAACAGCATCATTCTTAGATTTATGATAATAATCATTGAACCATTCGCCACTGAAGCTTAAATCTTGCATCTTAATAGGTATTTCAATAACTTTTTTGAAACCGTTGACCATTACGACATTGTTTTGAGTTATGTTGCTATCACTAGCAAAATAAATACTTTCCTGCTCAAAATCACCGTAACTATATCCAGCTATTACTAATGTCATAACATTCCCATAACTAAACTAAATTTATTTTAGGTTATCAACGTCTGGCGCAACCCAGCCCCTCGCATCAATCTTACCCGTAACAGCAGCAGATATTAAAGCGGTGCGGCGTTCTTGCATGAGTTGGGCGGTTTATTCGGCTTCATTAAAAAACGTAATCCAAGTTTTACGGCTCATCGCACATCTGCTTAAAGCTTTTACCAAATAACGCTTTATTCAGTTTTTGCTGATTTTTAAATACCACTTCAGAGTCAGCATGATAGACCTGCTCATTGACGCAATTACCAAAGCCAAAAGTAACCAAGTTTATCTTGGCGTACTTAGTAGGGTTGCTGGCTTTTTCTTCCTGATAGCGCTTGGTAGCCAAACTGCGGTAATAATTGCCACCATCGTCTGTGATATCTGCTTGCTCTTGAATTTGCTCTTCAACAAACTGCTTCCATCTATTTTGCACAGCCGTTTCATTCTCTAATAACGGCTCAATATAAGTTTTACACATTTGCGGGCTTTGCTTGAGTGCCTCACTGGGATTTAGATATCCCAAAATCGTCAATTTATTTTGTTTATATTCGCCGTCAATAGACTTGACCAACTCTTGCTTATAACCTTTTGCGTCAGGCACCACATCAAGTCGTTCAATATTATTCTTAACTTTTATATATTCTTCAGTAAGCTTGTCTAAGTCTTTCATCGATAACTTGTCTAGTGCATCAATATCCATCGGTGGAAAAAAGCTTTCTAGATTTGATTTGGTTAAGCTTTCTAATACTAAATGTGAATTCTTGATTTGCTTAGCGGTATATTTTTTACTATCAAAGTCACCTTTCATACTGCAAAAATCATCTTGCCATTTATAGGTCTGTGCTTGGGCGATGGTGGTCACGGCCATTGATGCCAATAGAGCTGCTACGGTAACTGCTTTCATCATATAACTCCTTTTATTGATTTTCTTGTTTATCAAACGCAATATGCGCTTAATCTCTATTTACAGCTACTCAGACGCCCGCCAACCCCTCACATCAATCTTACCCGTGACAGCCGCAGATATTAAAGCGGTGCGGCGTTCTTGCATGAGTTGAATGGCTTGTTCGGCATGGTTAGTTAAATCAGAGAGCTTATAAAGCAATCTATGTAGCTCTTCAATCACAGCATTTTGTTCAGAGTACGGAGGTAACAAAACTGGTAAGTTATTTAGTCCTCCTAGCGATAGTGCTGGCTGCGCAGTAACGTTAACACCATCATCCATAGCACCTTCATTTTTTAGATGCTGAAGAAGAAATTTTATATATTCTGTGTTACAAATATCACTATCCAGAGTCAGCTTTAATGAATTTCCTGAGACAACACTTCTTTTTGTAAGCTTAGGAAGAATTGAGGACATACCAAAACGCGCTCCTATTTTAGCTATGATTATATCTCCAGCCTTAGCTTCACTTCTTGAAATTGTATTAAAATGACTTAGTGTTATATTTTTTAATTTACTTTCATCGATTATTCCTGTTGTAGCAAAATTACTTTCTATGACAAAAATATCTCCGTCATCAACAAAGTGAATAGACTTCAAATTACTTCCAAACGGTCCATCGACAAATGCATTAGACTGTTTTGCCTTTATATGCTTTAAACTACATACTCTCCAATGCTCAGGCACTTCCCCCAACCACTCAACACCTGAATCTTTCATCGGTGCATCAGGGTTTAAGCCTTTGGTCACCGCATGACTAATCACTGCTTGGCGCTTTTCTTTTAATAGTTGGATAAGGGTTTGTTGTTTTTCGATTAGGGTATCGATTTTGGCAGTTTCATGGTCAAGGAAATTGGCGATTTTGACTTGTTCATCTAGTGGAGGTGACGCATATGAGAATTCTACGAAAGTACCCTGATACAAATGAACTATCGTACTTCCTGTTTTATGATAATCAACAAACTTTTTAAATACGCTCGACTCTAACAACCAAAAATAAAACTCTGTAATAAAACTATTTCGCAAAGGACGTACTACAAAAACACCACTATTAAGAGTAGCCTTTTCATCGTCTCTAAGCCCTTGGACTAATGCAATCTTACCTATAGTTCCATCTTTAGTAAGAAGAAGGTCACCGTTTTGCAGTTGAATATATGGGTCTTGCTCATAGCGCTCTAAATCACAGTGGTAGCAATCCTTCCAAGAAATTACAGAGCTTTTAAAATCACTACCAGTTACTAGATAAGGCCCTACATCTGTAAAGTCATCTGTTTTTAGGCCATGCCAACCAACTCTAGCTTTTACATAAGCCTCATACTTAACTTTAGTAAGACTCCAGTGTGATGGATATTCTCTAACCCACATTAATTCAGAATCTAGGTACTCACTATATTTATCTTGTACCATTACGAATGCACCTCACCCAATAACTGCATAATCTCACGACTGACCGCATCCAAATCCGCATCAATCTCAGCAAGCGGACGCGGTGGCTCATAGACATAGAAATGACGGTTAAACGGTATCTCAAAGCCCACGATGCCAATCTCTTCATCAATCACATCGGTCTTGTCACTATTGATCCACGCATCAGGCACATGTGGCTGTACTTCACGGGCAAAGTAGCTTTCAATCAGTTCAGTGGTCGTCACGTTAGGATTCAGCGGTACGTTTTCATAATCGCGTAAATCGCTGTCAGTTTGGAACTCTACAATTTTGGCTGGCTTGTCTGAATTGGCTGGTTTATAGCTAAACGCACCATAGAGCGGGTTAGCAACCTTGACCGCTTTTTTGATGACGGGTTCGGCGTCAGGATTTTTCCAAGTGATGGCATCCATCAGCTGCTTTTTCTCTTTGGCGTCCAAATTCACATCAGCGTCTTTTAACGCTTGCTTAATTACTTTTTCAAACTCATTGTAATCATCAAATTGACTGCTACCGATCACCGCTTGCAAGGCTTTGGCTTTATTCATGATCTCAAGCTGATCTTGCCAAAGCTTGGCATCGAGCACATCTTTAATTTGCTTTTCTTTTAGCTCAGAGAAGTCGGCTTTAATCATGGCACGCGCTTCTAAGGTGACCGCTGATAAGTCGCCATATCTGTCAGTCGTCCACTCACTACCAAATGCCTCATACAGCGCTGGCATGACCATATCAAACGGTTTGGGTGCATAACGCAAGGTTTCGATGGCATCATCAGATAACTGAGCAGACAGACGTAGCGGGCGCTCAATCGTGATGCGACGATAGCCAAACTCATGAGTGGCAAATATCTTACTGGCAAAGGTTTTGGCAGGTTCGGCTTTAGGATTGGCAGACTGACGGCCACGGTTAGACTTCACCTCCTCAGGCTTATCGAGCACACGCGCATCAACCACCTCAAAGTCACCAAAGCTGCGGATAATGGTTTTGATATCATCATCGCTCATCTCATTACGCTTTGAGCCAAGTGATTTACGCATCTTGCTGTATAGGTTACTGCCGTCGATCAGTTGCACCTTGCCACGGCGCGCGGCTGCTTTTTTATTGCTTAATACCCAGACATAGGTCGCGATACCCGTGTTATAGAACATATCGGTAGGCAGGGCGATGATAGCCTCTAGTAGATCAGCCTCAAGGATATAACGACGGATCTCACTCTCGCCGCTTCCTGCACCTCCTGTAAACAATGGCGAGCCATTTAAGATGATACCGATACGGCTGCCCTGATTGCTATTGACTGTCGATTGCTCATCACTCTGCTCGTTACTAACGATCGGACGCATCTTGCTTAATAAGTGCATCAGGAACAATAGCGAACCATCAGACACCCGCGGCAAGCCCGCCCCAAAGCGACCGTCAAAGCCTTTTTGCTCGTGCTCGTCTTTAATCTCGCCTGATATCTTTTTCCAGTCCACCCCAAACGGCGGATTCGACAGCATATAATCAAACTGCTCACCTGCCAGCTGATCACTGGATAAGGTATTGCCCAGCTTAATATTATTCACCTCTTGCCCTTTGATCAGCATATCGGCTTTACAGATGGCATAAGACTCAGGGTTTAGCTCTTGCCCATAGGTACGCATCACGGCGTCAGGGTTTAGCTCTAGCACGTATTCCATACCTGATGACAGGAAGCCGCCCGTCCCCGCTGTCGGGTCATATATGGTGCGAATAATGCCGTCTTTGGTCAGCGCGTCATCATCTTCCATAAACACCAGTGAGGTAGTTAGACGGACGATATCGCGCGGGGTAAAGTGTTCCCCTGCAGTCTCGTTAGAACTCTCAGCAAAGCGGCGGATTAACTCTTCAAACACAAAGCCCATTTCATGGTTAGATATCTTCTCAGGGCTAAGATCAGTAGTGGCGAACATCCGCACCACTTTATATAACAGGTTGGCATCAGCCAATTGACCGACAAACTCTTCAAATTTGAAATGCTCGAATATCTCACGCGCGTCTTTAGAGAAAGATTGCACGTAAGTATTGAGGTTATCCTTAATATCGCTTTGACCCATCTTGCTCAGATCCATTGGCGAGGTATTGTAGAACGGTCGCTTGCTGGCACGAATGATGAACTTCTCTTGCGCTTCCTCTGGCAGACCCATATCAGCGATACGCTCACTCTCAGCCACCACAGCAGCTTTAGTCTCTTCTAATACGCACTCTAGGCGACGTAGTAGTGTAAATGGCAAGATGATGCGGCCGTATTGAGATTGCTTAAAGTCACCACGTAATAGATCAGCGACAGACCAGATGAAAGCCGCTGTTTGAGAGAAGTTTTTGGTCATGAGTTCGTCTTATTGTTTGTTGGGCAAGGATATGAGTTGTAGATTGTCTATCAGAGATGAGGCAATACTCATCTTAGACAAAATACAACCATCATAAGGGTATTCGACATTACTCGGCAAGTCTGAATATGCACTATAGGGATAAAAAAATGGGTTTAGTGGTATAAAAACCCACTAATAAAAACCCGCTCAATGGCGGGTTGGGTGGTCGAGTAAGCTGGGTTCTAGGTCGCTTTAGGATTGTTATGAGGCGGCTAATCTGCGGTAGTGTTTATTCAGTTGCTGCGTGGTAATAGCATCAATTTCTTCTTGGTAGCTTTTATAAGCACCTAATTCATATTCCACTAAGTCAACATCAACACCTAGCATTTGCAACTTCTTAATATCTCTAAATCTGTTGTATTCAGTCTCAACATGGCGCATAGCATGATCTTTAATATAATCTGTATATCCATTGAATACTGGGTAGCCGTTTAGATCTAACAGCTTGTCCAATTGTTCATGTAAGTCTTTCATTGTTAGATTCTTGCCCATGAGCGCCGATGACTCAGCGAATAGCAAAAATTGCTCTGAGAGCAAATACATGCGATAAAGCTCATTCTCCGTTAGATAGTTTTTGCCTGTTTGCGCTTCTTGTTTGCTTGGCCATAAATCCTTAAAACTAACCAAGCCCATGTTGTCTTCTTTATAGTTAGCACGATCCATGATCAGCTTAGATGATGTCATCTTAGTAACAGCATGATGAAATTTGTCTTGGAGTAAGGCGTAAAAGGTACGGACTTCTTGTGAGCTTGGCTCATAATCTGATGCTGAAATTTTGAAGCACTCACGAACTTGAGCGAAGACGTTCTTTTCATCGGCGCGAAGCTCTCGAATTTTCGCAGCAAGCTGGTTTAGCTTGGCTGGATCATCGCGCAATAGCGCTTCATTTACGACATAGCCATCTTGAATGTAAGTGTGTAGAACTTGGGTTGCCCACTTGCGGAACTGTGTTGCTTTTTTTGAGTTGACACGGTAGCCAACAGCGATGATGGCATCAAGATTGTAATGCTTAGTGTTATAGTTTTTTCCATCTAAAGCAGTTACCGAGTATTCCTCGATAGCTGCTTTTTGGTCAAGCTCATCATCTTTAAATATATTCTTAAGATGTAAAGCTATATTGTCTGTAGAGCAGTCAAATAGCGTTGCCATCCCTTTTTGTGTGATCCAAATAGTATCGCCTATGAGTGATAAGTCTACACTCTCATCTTCAGAAATTTGATAGGGTATTAAGTCGGACATAATAAGCCTCAAGTTATAACTGCGGTGAAATGATAACTATCATTATAGCAGTCAACAAAAAACTGTTTTAGCAAATATTAAATTACTTATTTCTAGCTGAGTTAATACAATAAAAAACCCACCGTGGGGTGGGTTTGGAAGCTTACTGTACTGGAATTTCAGTGCACTCCTCTATAGAAATCTCTCGCAGCCTACTAATAACACTATCATACACTTTGTCATCATTTCTTTTATCAACAGCCCATACAATCAGTACAATGGTTTGACTTCGTACCTCGGCTTTGGTCTCTTCTAATACGCACTCTAGGCGGCGAAGTAGCGTAAATGGCAAAATAATGCGGCCGTATTGGGATTGCTTAAAGTCACCACGTAATAGATCAGCGACAAACCAGATGAAAGCCGCTGTTTGAGAGAAGTTTTTGGTTGTTGAGCAGGGATCAATGCTTGGGATTATATGACAGGCTTAAAAATTGGCTAACACGTACTGCGACGGATTACATCGACTTATGACGGCTTATAAAATTCATTGTATGATAGTAGGGTATATAAAGGCCAGTATGAAAGCAGAATTCAGGGTCATATTGAATTAAAGAATTCTTGTTAAGAGTAGATGATTTTTTTGGAAGCCAGAAGTCAGGAGGAAAAATCCCTTTTTTAGAGCTTTATTTAAAAGCAAAAAAACTTATAAACATAAGAAAAATTGTAAATAAAAGTGACAATAACCCAATCTTGATTATCTATACTGCCTAATCGATCCTTGTTATTTTTATATAATAATGGCCGCTAAGCCCAAAGTGACTTTTGCAAATTGCGGTATATTTTGCGGTATATTTTTACCTTTTAAAAACTCAATCCTTTTATATAAAGGCTTTAAAGATATAGTTTACCTCCTGCCGTTCCGACCAAACATAGTAGTTAGACAGAAAAGCCAATCATTGTTTTCAATGGTTGGCTTTTTTTATGCAAGATATTAAAAAGAAGCCTTAGTAATAGCACTCAGCTCTTCATTAATAATAAAAGTTTTCGCGCGGATACCGCTAAAGCCAAACGATTCTAAACGCTCAGTATGCTTAGCAAGGTATCTATTAGCGTCTTCTAAATTATCAAACACATAAATACCGCCCGCTTCTTGCGTGTCTTCGTTTTCTGTCCATAGCTTATAGACTAAGCCTTTCTCTGTAGCGATGTCTTCAGCAAGCTCTTTCATTTGCTTGTAGAACTCATCACCGAAAGGGCCCGTATATGGAAAGTCCATCTGTAAAAGGTATTTCATAGTTTTTTCCTATTGTTTATTAGTTACTTTTTAACATTATACTATTCATTAAATTATAGGCAATGTACGCCTTGTATCAACAAAACCAATTACAGCGTAACTCCTATAGACTTTTCGCTAACGAGCGGTTAGGTTAACTATTCAATTAATAAATTAGACTTCTTCAATGTTCGAGCCTACCGCTCAACTCTTATCAAACGCTACCCTCGATAGCGATAATACTCCATGGGAAGCTTACCGCCATCCTTACGTAAGGGATTTGGCTTTTGTACTCGCCTGCCCTAACGTCTTAACACACTGGATTGATTTTTCGCCTGATCAAATTACCCATCAAATCGCTGTTCATAGTAGTGAGTTTTGGTTGGCGCAATATCGAGCTTACCAGCAGCGTTTAGAAGAGCTTGATAACACAACCGCTTATCAACAGCTAACGCGTTATCTATTATCGCGGCCTAGTCCGAATCGTTTAGGCTTTCACTTTGAAGGCTTGCTATCGTTTTGGTTAGAGGACGGTTATAAGCGTGGATTACATCCTTATGAGACGCTAGCAAGTAATATTCAGCTATACAACGATAAGCAAACCGTAGGCGAGCTGGATTTGATTCTTTATAACCACTACGAGCAGCAGACTGAGCATTGGGAATTAGCGATTAAATTCTTTATGGGCTCATATCCGTTCGCGCCCGAGAATTGGGTGGGAATCAACTCCAACGATAATCTAGAGCGTAAAATGACTTATATGCAAAATAAGCAGTTTCGTAGCATTTGGGTAGATACTGAGAGTCATGGACGGGTCAAAATTGATAAGCGTTATGGGGTGATTAAAGGACGCTTCTTTTTGCCTATTAATTATACTAATTTCACTTATGCTGATTGGTTAGAGCCGACATTCCCTATGCATAAATGGTGCGATATAAACGATGAGACTAATCTTTCTAAGCTAGATAAAAGCGCATTACGGCAAGCGCAGTATATAGAATGGTTCACTAAGCGCGGCTTTTATGACGATCGCCAGTCGTTATCTAGTATGCCACTATGGTCAGCAGAGCAGCCGCCTAAAGCAGGGTTGTATTTTATAGAAGACCGTCCGTTAGTGATTTATCCTTATGTCAGCACTAGTAGCTAAGCTGGTTTATTCTACCAAGCATAACGCCCATATAAGCTAATTTCACTACGCTTAGCTTTTTCGGAATCTAAGTCATCAGTGAGCACTTTTACACCGCCATAGCGGCTATCTAAAGACAATCCAAGTGCCCGCGTCTGCGGCTCAACCAATGCAGTAAGCATAAAGGGATAGCGATGATTATTGAGCAGATAACCTGCAGATAGCTGATACAAGTCTTGCACCTCATTGACTTGTCCATGTGCGCCAAGCTGCCAATTATTATCTAACTGATGCATAAGGCTACCCTCAACCCGCCATGGTAGCGTCTGCGTGACATCCTTCGTCTCAAGCTGACCTTCTAGACTATATAGCGGTCGACCATTAACATCATAATCAAGCGCATAGCGAGTCCTCGGCATCTCCTTCCAGCGCATACGCCCAAGAACATCATAGCCACGAATATTTAGCTGCGTTTTTTCTGAGAGGTTACCGGTTAGATTCAAATCAATTGAGTAACCGTAACCTGACGGCTCGGCAGGGTTCCAACCTAGATTTTCCTCCCCTAGCGCTGGCTCGTCGTAGTAGTAATCAAGATAAGCATCTGCTTTATCAATAGTATCTCGAATATTATTGAGCTCACTATCTGCTAAAACCCGATTGCTTAAATTCCCTATGACCTTACCGTCTAAAGCATGTAACCCTTGCCAGATATTAGCTTGGGTCGTTAACTGCCAACCAGGAGCTATAGATTGGGTAAAACCAATGTTGGCCCCTACTCTTTCATTATGCTTAGCCTCCAAAAATAGCGGATAAGATTTACTTGCGGTTGGATTTTGCTTGTTCTCGTACTGCCAGTAGACTTCTGCCGTCTCTTCACTAAACTCCATTAGATAGTCATAACGCCAAGCTAGTCCATAGCTGATCGCACTATTTACTGGTTGTATATCTAGCGCCAGTCGGCCCTGTGCATAGGCATGCTCGCCTGACTCTAAAGGCGCATCCCAATCATCGATAAAAGCGGCAATTGGCTGAGCAGGGCTATCTGCTGTCGCCATAACCTCAAACTCTACTTTGGGCCTTTGTGTTGGTAATTGGCTAGCAAAAAGATTAGTAGGCAGAAAAGTTGGTGCTCTACTCTCTGACAAACTAGACTCTTGCGCGATAGCAGAAAACGATAAGCTCGACCCTAAACATATCAATATAATAGAAGTAATAGAACTATCGGGTCGACAACCAGTTAACGGTGGCCAAGTTGCACGTAAAGCTATAAGTAATCTTGATGAGATCATGGACGTTCCATAGATGACAAGCGATAGAATTTGGAGAGCAAAAAAAAGAGACAGGCCTTACCGTCTCTTTTTATATCTTCAATCATTACATAAATTTCAAAACCCTTGAGGGATCATATCGAATCTATACTCTTATAAAACAATTAAACTGTTATCAGTAAACTTAGCCGTGATTTTACCGTCATTATCCATCAGATCGCCAAAGTCTTTACCATCAACGATGATATCACCAAGCTTGCCGTTAGCATCGGTAATAAAATCGCTATCCTCATCGACATTTAGGGTGATAGAGGCATTATTTTGCTTAACGATAAACTGAGTGCTGACGACGTCATAATCGTTATTCAAAGTCGACTTACCAGTAACAAATAGAGTCTTACTATCCACGCTGGCAGTTAAGCCCTTAAGCTCAACAGCATTGCGAGCTGTACGTTCAAGCTGCGCTTGGAAGTCAAGTGGAATCGTTAACTGATCATTTTTTGCGACATCGCCTTTGATAGCTAGTAATACTTTCATACCTACAAAACTGCTAGCACTCTCTACAATATTACCCGTGTTATCCACAGCGATAAACTTCTTGATATCATCGGCATTAGCAATAGCATTGAGGGTAAGTATGACATTAGTCGCCGGTTTTTCCTTAATCATCTGACCAGTCAGATCAATCTTATAAGGTATAGTACGTACTGCTAGGGTACCGTCGGCAAGCTCTTTGCTAATGTCCATGACTTCAATGGCAAAGTTTCTCGCTTCGATCACGCTATCATTGGCTTCTAGTTTCAGCTTAGTTAAAGTAATCACGCCTTTTTCGAGAGTGACACCCGCCGCATTGGCTTCAGCAAAATCAAACTCATCATTGAAAGTCACTTTTTCGCTAAACTGGCCATTGACAGTAGCGCCCTTGGTCGTTGAGCTCAATAGTACCGCTTCTGTACCAGTACCAATTTTGATACTATCGAAACCAAGACTACCCTTAAAATTATCAGTGCTAGTATTTGAGCTCAAGGCATTTTGATAACCATCGAAACTTAGGTCAAAAGTATCTTCAACCGAAACTACTTTTTCAAACTCACCCGTTTGCGAGTTATAGTCATACTCATAATCCTCAATCTCTACCTCAGTGGTTCCTGTTAAAGCAAACTGACCATCGCTATTCAAAGTCGCTAAGAAACCTGCTGCTGGTACAAGAGAGATATTACCTAAAGCCACCTCGAACTCTTCATCATTAGCTAGCGCTATGATGTTTGCGGCCGTTAATCTCGAGAGATTATTCTCTTGCATATAATAAAAAAGATCGTTTGGCACCTCTAAAGCATAGCCAAGTCGATCGTCTTGTTGGTCTGTGATTATAGCACTGGCACCTTCATAAGCTTCAGTGACGGCTTGATTATCACTAACAAACAGTTTAGCAGTACGTATCATCTCTTTGGCTTGCTCAAGATCAGATAGACTATTATCGACAGGGGGCTGAGTTGGAATACCGGGCGTGCCTGAGCTGTTATTAGTAGATGTGTTGCTATCATTATCATCACTGCAAGCGCTGAGTGCTAGAGTAGTGGCTAAGGCTAGTACCGAAAGTTTAAAAAATTTCATTGCAACATCCTTTATGTCAGACGCCTTTATTAGAGACTATTCTGTTTCAGATTATTTTATATTCCGCACTACAAGTAATACTAACAATTTTTATAGAAACGGAATAAAGAAACTAAAGTTCACTCTTAGTTAACAGGATATTACAACTAACGGTGATATTAGTCTACAAGTTTTTGAGAATATGTAATTTTTCTTTGCAATGGCAATTACACCACTTCACTCTGATAGTCAGTACTGATACTCAATGATTCAGACTCGGTGAGTGCTAATCAGTAGTTCTCAACGACCTGCATGATTTCGTACCTAAGCATATCAGCGCTCGGCATACGCTCAGCATGGAAGCGGACGATAGCGATACCTGCGCTGGCAAGCGCTTTGTCTTTTTTATCATCGGCTTTTTGCCGCGATTTACTGCTATGGGTCCAGTCATCCAGTTCGATAGCGACTAAAGTAGTTTGCGCGTCGATATCGGTAATCACATAATCAACACTTTGACGGCAGATACGGTTGAACCAAAAGCTGCGCTCGCTCGCCTCTTCAGAATTAGCTTCGATAATACGGGACAGCTGGACTTGGACGAAGATATGATATTCAGGGAGGGCGTTTTTGAGCTTATTAAAGAAGATGACTTCGGTATCGGTCATGATAGGCATAGTGGTGAAAGGCCAAATCGCCAAATCATCACCGCGCACCGGCGCAGGATCCGGCTCTGCTCTTTTTGAGTTTGACTGATGTTTTATAACGACTATCAGGCCTAAAAACCCGATAGCAGCGAGCAAAAATACAATGCCAAGTGACATAGATATACCTTATAAATTTGAGGCGACCGCCCAGCCTTTGTAGGCTGATAAGTCATACAGTAGTAAATAGAAAAACAGCCGCTATCGTATACAAGCTTATTTTAATCAGCAACCTGTAAAATAAAAAACACGACAATATATGTCGTGTTTTGAGCTAAAAATAGATGCTAGCCAAAAAGTAAGTGCCTACCAGTATTTGACCCAAGCACCACTCGTATCTACTTTGGGGTCATTGTTGATCTTATCTTTTAGCGCCAGTGCTGCAACTTTGCCGCGCTCAGGACCAACGACGACGCGGACGCCGCGACTGGTCTTACTCGTTGTCACTTGATATCCGGCATCTTTAAATTTCTTAGCGACTCTTTCGGCAGCTTCTTCATCGCTAGCCAGCGACACTTGCACCCCAAAGCTGCCTTTTGCATCGGTCTCTTTGACTTCCTTACGCGCCTCTACCAAGCGCTGCTGGGCATCACGTTTTGCCTGTGCCTGCGCTTTTTCTTGCTCACGCTTGCGCTCCGCTTCTGCCGCTTCACGTTCTAGACGCTGGATCTGTTTGCGAGAAGGAATCGTAATCGTCTGACCTAATTGTAGGGCAGCGGATGGTGAAGTATTATTGGCCTGTGCCAAAGCTTCGACAGGCACATTGTACTGACGCGCTAGTTTGATTAAGCCGTCACCGGACTTGACCTTATATTCGCTCGGTGAGCTCGGTGGTTCAGACTTGGCTGCTTGTGCTTTTTGCTCAGCCGCCTTCTGTTCAGCGGCTTTTTGTGCTGCCGCTCTTTGCTCAGCGGCTTTGCGTTCGGCTTGTTCTTTAGCCGCCGCTTTTTCTCGCGCCTCAGCTTCTGCTTTTTGCTTAGCGGCGCGCTGCTGCTCTTGCTCAGCGACTCTTTTTGCCTCGGCTGCTCGCCGCTTGTCTTCTTCAGCGCGACTGTCCGTACTAGCGGATGTCGCTGTAGTCGTAGCTGGTTGCGACTGTACCGTAGGAGTGTCTGGGGTAATTGGCGTCTCTTGTGTCGACTCTTCTTCGGCAGCTGCAGGCGTAGCATTATCAATATAACGTTGGTTTTCCGCTCGCGCTTTGGCTAGAGCTTGTGCCTCTGCAGATTCTTGCTCAGCCAAAAACTGTTCCGCACGCTTTTCCTGTTCCGCCACTCGAATGGCCCGCTCTTTTTGCTTTTGAGCCAATAGCTTTTTTTCAGTTTCAATATCTGTCGTCAACGGGGTTATAGGCTGTTGCTCATCAGTACTTTTCTCAACAATCGCTGGTGTCGCAACTGTATTATCATTTGTTCCAATCTGTTGCACCATGGCATACAGCATTACGCTACCGCCAATAATCATGCCTATGCCCAATAAGGCTTGTCTAGAAAAATTCATCCGTTTCATTTCCTCAGTTGGTAACAATAATCACTTAACACCTTTAGACCCTTAGGCGCACAGCTTATAGTGCAAACTTACCTGATAAATCAATACCGTTTTTACTATAAATGATTTAGCCTCCACTTATAAAGCCTATGACTATCATGGCAAAGCGCTTTGATTATAAAACAATTTTTTCATATTGTCTGCTATCGTGCTACTTCAATAGGCTACCAAAAGCTTAGCTATAATTATCACTAAATACAATCAGGAAATTAAAAGTATTTATCGGCGGATTTTGACAACTTTACTTTATGAAAAGTTCTACTCTAGCGTTATATTAACTCTATGGCTAAAGCTGAAAGCGTCTCCCCAATGGTATGGAAAGAGCCGCAAACTAATAGAAGATCTTGTGGCTGACTGTCCAAAATAATAGCTTTTGCCGCTTGTGGTAGACTCTCGAAAGTATGGATGTTATCTTGAGGAATATGAGCGCTCATCGCTGCTACTAATTGCTCAACGCTTGCCGCTCTTGGATAATCTATCTCAGCGATAAACCACTCAGATATTGGCAAATCGGCCTGAGTGAGACGTTTGATAACCAGCTCGATATCCTTATCCGCTAGCATAGAAAACACTATCTTAATCGTCGCCGTTTTATTATTGGCTTGTTGCCTATGCTGTTGCCAAAGCGCTAATAACTGCGCAAGCATGAAATCAACGCCATGCTCATTATGGGCGACATCGAATAGCCAGTGCCGATCAGCTATCTGCCGATAGTCAAAGCGTCCTGCTAGCTTGACGCTGCTTAAGGCTTGCTTGATAGCGTCAATGCCGATATCGAGCGGACTGGCTAGCACGGCTGATACTGCATTGGCAGTATTGGTCAGTGATAGCTTTGGACGCGGTAATTGTAGCGTCACTGCTGCATTACTATATTGCCAAGTGGGCTTAACGTTGGTATTTTTTTTATCCTCGCTGTTATTGTTGACTTCACAGTTAGCCTCTACTTCACGGTAATAAAAGTCCTGCCCGACTTGATAACAAGTCACGTTATGCTGCTCAATAAGTTTTACAATGCTGTCGGGCATTTCAGTAGCACCATAAATCAAGGGAATACCCTCGCGTAAAATACCGGCTTTTTCACGGCCAATCGTCTCAATATTATCGCCTAACCAATCTACGTGATCGATACCGATATTGGTAATCACCGCCAGATCAGGATCGATGATATTGACCACATCTAAGCGCCCGCCTAAGCCAACTTCTAACACCCAAACCTCGCAGTCAGCTTCAGAGAAGATCAAAAGTGCAGCTAAAGTCGTCATCTCAAAAAAGGATAAAGTTAATCCGCATTGCAGCCTTGCGACCTCAACCTGATGAAAAGCGGCGATTAAGGTCTCATCGCTAACCATCTCGCCATTAATACGTACGCGCTCGTTAAATTCAATTAAGTGCGGCGACTGATAGAGCGCGGTCTTATAACCCGCAGCTTGACATAGCTCGCTAATCATCGCAGTCGTTGAACCTTTGCCATTGGTGCCTGCCACCGTAAAAATGTAGGTATCTTCTTTGGCCGACTGGACGACTCCTAAACGCTCAGCGACAGGCAGCACTCTGGAGAGTCCCATATCTATCGCCGAGACATGAATCTGCTGCATATAATCTAGCCATTCAGTCAGGCTAGAGTCGTTAGTAGGCGTACTCGCCTGAATAGTCATAGAAGAGGAATCCATAAACAACCTATCTCAAAAATGGGCAAAAAGAGAAGTATAATAGTAATTATATTTGCCTCAAAGTGTATAGCAAAACTAGGCAAAACCATAGTTCAAAACGACAACCCAAAACCAAAAAATAGCATTTACCGCTATTCACGGTAAATGCTATTAAAGAAGCTTTTAGTTTAGCTCAAAGCAATACTAAATCTTTGTTTAAGCGTCAACATTAGGCTGATGACAGAGCTTGGCAAGTAAGCGATAAATGGTGTCTATCATTTGATGACGATGCACCACTTCATCAACAACGCCGTGCTCCAGCAAAAACTCAGCACGTTGAAATGGTTCTTCTAAGGTCTCGCGGACGGTTTGTTCAATGACCCGCTTACCGGCGAAACCTATCATCGCTTTTGGTTCAGCTAGATGGATATCACCGAGCATCGCAAGCGATGCCGTAACGCCGCCATAAACGGGATTGGTCAACACCACGATATAAGGAATACCGGCTAGACGCAGGCGCTCAACAGCAGCTGCGGTACGCGCCATTTGCATCAAGGACAGTAGCCCTTCTTGCATACGCGCGCCGCCAGAGGCAGCAAAACAAACTAAGGGTTTACGCTCTGCTAAGGACTTCTCCGCCGCTTGTACAAAACGATCACCGACTACCGACCCCATCGAGCCGCCCATAAACTGAAAGTCAAAAGCGCACGCTACCACTTCAAGATTGCGTAATTTACCGTATAGCACAATAAGCGCTTCGCTCTCTCCAGTCTTGGTTTGGGCTTGAGTCATACGCTCTGGATAAGGCTTGCTATCGACAAAGCCTAAGGGATCTTTTGCCACAAACTCTTGCCCAATCTCGCCATCGACTTGCTCCAAAAACCATTGCAAGCGTTCGCGAGCCGTCATCGCGAGATGATGATCGCAGTGCGGACAGACATAGCAGTTAAAGATAAGCGCAGTGTTAGTGATCATCGACAGGCAATTTGGGCACTTGGTTGAAGGCTCAGTCTCAACTGCTGTTAGTTGTGGGGTGAGCTGCTGCTTTATGCCGGGTACAGGACGATTAAACCACGATTGGCCAGCTGTATCGGTACTGGGTTTGGCACTATCCTCTGATATCCCAGGTTTTTTTATAGTTTCAGTCATATTATTCGCCATTATCAAAAGGTTATCAGGCACGTTTACTCATAACCGTTTATAGTGTTATGGATTACTACTTATGCATCATTGCAGATATGGTCTTAGTTTACACACGTAAACTAAAATTAGCAAAGCTATTAAACCCATTGCTATTAGCGGTTATTAACGATAGCTTGCTCGAGCCGATAGAATATCAAACCCTAAATAGCGGTAATACTACAAACTGTCTAAAGCATCTCTTAGCTCATCCATCTTAGCCATAATACGCTGCTGCGCTTCGGCTACCGCCTCACTATCATTAGCATCAATATCGGCAAAGTTCTGCACTAACGCACTTCCAACAATCACACCATCCGCGTGCTCACCAATGGTTTTGGCAGAAGCACCATCACGAATACCAAAACCAACACAGACCGGCAGCTCGGTTTCCGCTTTGATCGCTTGTACTTGCTGCGCCACATCAGCTGTATTAAGCGTTGCCGAACCGGTGACGCCTTTGAGCGACACGTAGTAAATATAACCGCCACAATGAGTCAAGACTTGCTCACGGCGCTCAGGCAAAGTGGTCGGTGATAATAAGAAGATCTCATTCATCGCATGCTCGGATAAATGCTGAGTAAAGCTGCCCGCCTCTGCTGGTGGCAAATCCACCATCAAGATACCATCGACGCCCGACTGCTCACATAAAGCGACAAAGTTATCATAACCAATGATTTCAACGGGATTGAGGTAGCCCATCAGAATAATAGGCGTCTGTGTATCTTGCTTACGAAATTCGCTTACCATATTTAGCGCATCACGGGTACTGGTACCAGCAGCTAAAGCGCGCTCGCCTGCTAGGGCAACGGTTGGGCCATCCGCCATAGGATCAGAAAACGGCAAGCCAACCTCAATCATATCCGCGCCGTGTTTGACTAAGTCATGCAGCAAACCGACAAAGTTACTAGGATTTGGATCGCCTGCCATCACGTAGGGAATTAGCGCTTTTTTGTTTTGTGATTTTAACGTTTTAAAGGTGCTTTCAATTCGGGTCATAATTTTCTCTAGTTATTATTTAATAAAACAAGAGGCTATTATTAGCCTCTGTTGATCATCTTATTGAATACTACAACTCAATGCCTTCTGCGCTCATCACCGAATGCAGATCTTTATCGCCGCGGCCTGACATATTGACGACGATGGTTTGCTCAGAGGTCATGGTTTTGGCTAGCTTGAGCGCATAAGCACAAGCGTGCGCAGTCTCAAGAGCTGGGATAATGCCTTCTTTACGGGTAACTTCATGGAAGCCTTCTAACGCTTCTTTATCGGTACAGCCGACGTATTCGACCCGGTTCATGTCTTTTAGGAAACTATGCTCAGGGCCAACGCCAGGATAATCAAGTCCAGCAGAGATCGAATGCGTCTCTTGGATTTGACCTTCATCATCCGCCATTAAGTAGGTACGGTTACCATGCAACACCCCAATACGACCCGCCGCTAGTGGCGCAGAATGACGACCTGTATCGATACCATCACCCGTCGCTTCAACACCATACATCTTCACGTCGGTATCATTTAAAAAGTCAAAGAACAGACCAATAGCGTTCGAGCCACCACCGACACAAGCCACCAGCGCATCTGGTAATTTACCCGTTTGCTGTTGATGCTGTACGCGCGTCTCTTTACCGATAATCGCTTGGAAATCACGCACTAATAAGGGATAAGGATGCGGGCCTGCCACCGTACCGATAATATAATAAGTGGTATCGACGTTAGTCACCCAATCGCGCATGGCTTCATTCATCGCGTCTTTTAAGGTACGCGAGCCTGAAGTCACTGGCACTACTGTTGTGCCTAGCAAACGCATGCGGTAGACGTTCATCTTTTGGCGCTCGACGTCGTCCGCGCCCATATAGACGATACATTCTAGGCCTAAACGCGCGGCAATAGTTGCCGTTGCTACGCCATGCTGACCCGCACCAGTCTCCGCGATAATGCGTTTTTTGCCGCACATTTTCGCGAGTAGCGCCTGCCCGATAGTGTTATTAACCTTGTGTGCGCCCGTATGATTGAGATCTTCACGCTTAAAATAAATTTGCGCGCCGCCGATTTCATCACTTAAGCGTTTGGCATGATAAAGCGGTGTTGGACGACCGACGTAATTGACCAAATCGTTATGATACTCTTCCCAAAAGGCCGGATCGGCTTTGACTTTGGTATATAGCGTCTCAAGCTCTTCTAGCGCTGCCATTAAAGTCTCAGAGACAAAACGGCCACCATGTACCCCAAAATGACCGCGGGGATCAGGGTATTGATTGAAGTCGGTTACGTCTTTTGGATTAGTAAAAGTATTGATAGTTTGTGTTGAATTAGCTTCGGTTATAGTACTCATCAAAATATCCTATAGATAATAAATGTGTTAAAAATGCTTGTATATTAAAGGCAACGTAGCAGAAACAGTGGGCTATATAGGGTTAGCAATAGTATTTATGGAATGAAATAATGAATGGAGAATAAACAGCCTAGCCAAATGACAGCTAGCAGTATCCAAATCAAATACTTGAATTGCCAATACCAAAACCCTGCAGCAAAACAGCCATAAGCGCAGCTAAAGAAAAAATAACCGTGAAAGACAGCGGCTGCACCCGTATAATGAGAAACAGGCGAGCCATATCTACCGCCTAATGCTATGTGCTGCTCAACCAGTCCAATATAAGCCAGAGAGCTGAAAACAATGATACCTAAAATACAGCAGAGCCAAGTAAATCGATAAAACCCTTTTGCTTGATCTCGGCCGTAGTCAATCTCTTCACCGATCATTGCCATCGATCTCGTTTCACCGCTTTCATAAAGCCGCGCATTTTGTCTTTATCTTTTTTACCTTTCGCCAATTCGATCCCACCACTAACATCAAGCGCATAAATAGGTAGGTCTAGAGTCGCGGCAACATTATCAGCATCTAGCCCGCCTGCCAAAATAATAGGCAGCGCACTATCTTTTGGGATCAAGTCCCAATCAAACTGATCGCCAGTACCACCATATTTCTGCGGATTATAAGCATCGAGTAAAATACTGCTCGCTCCTGCTTTCGCAAAACTGTCTATTTTAGCTTTCACACTTGCTAAGGTGTCTTGCTCGCTATTGATGCGTAGCGCTTTTATCCAGCGTTTATGGGTGCTATTAGCTAGCTGCTGACACTGCTCAGGGGTTTCATCACCATGAAATTGAATGATATCAAAGGCGACTTTGTCTGCTAAATTTAACAGCTCGTTCTGCTCCATGTTCACTACTAACGCCACGACACTAGTAAAGGCCGGCACTGCGGTTAGCAGATTTTGCGCCTGTGCAATGGTCACCGCACGCGGACTCGGCGGGAAAAACACTAAGCCTACAGCGTCTACATCTAACTGGGCGGCTATTTCGATATCAGCGAGCTGAGTAAATCCGCAAAACTTTACTTGCATCTTTTAACCTTAGCCAGTTAATTTAGGGGTTATCTTAATAATTTAGCGGTAGTTATTGATCGAAACGTCTATCATTAGGAATGGATATAATTTGTTAAATGAAGAGCAAACCAATTGCATCCAA
The DNA here is from genome assembly GCF_051847575.1 of Psychrobacter sp. 1U2. Classification (NCBI taxonomy): domain Bacteria; kingdom Pseudomonadati; phylum Pseudomonadota; class Gammaproteobacteria; order Moraxellales; family Moraxellaceae; genus Psychrobacter; species Psychrobacter sp. 1U2. The sequence continues at coordinate 55,709 of NZ_JBPYDC010000006.1, read as the reverse complement.
AAACTTATCCTAGCATACTTTTATTCATAGTTTTGTTTATGATTACCATAAGGATTTTTCAATGTCTAAAAAGACCGCGGCAACTAGCAGCGCTAAAGATAACGATAATAAGGAGCAGCCAGATAATGCTTCAAAGTCGCCTCACTATTTGATGTGGTTTCGCCGTGATTTGCGTGTACATGACAACACCGCTTTGGCCGCTATTTGCGAGCAGGCTAATAATCATGAAGCACCTGTGACCGCAGTCTACTTTATCACTCCTGATCAGTGGCATGAGCATGATGACTCGCTCGTACAAGTCGATCATATTGCGCGCACTTTACCGATTCTAGCCCAGGACTTAGAAGAGCAATTAAACATTACTTTGAACATTTATCTCTGCAAAGATTTCGATGACTCTATCAAAACCATCTCTGAGCTTTGTCAGCAGTTAAACATCACGACTATCATGGCCAATCACGAGTACGAAGGCAATGAGATTGACCGTGATAAACAATTAGCTAAGCAATTAAAAAAAGACGATATAGAGTTTATCCGCCATCACGATCAATGTATATTGCCGCCGCTGAGTATTACGACTAATGACGGCGACAGCATGTATAAGGTCTTTACTCCGTTTTATAGAAAATGGCGCGATACACTTGAGGCAGGCTCGCTTAGTGTTCATGAGTCTGCAAAAGTGACGGCTAATAATAAAACTACAAACAGCATAAAATCCATGGCGCTAAAGTCTGCCAAAGACAATGCCAATACTAGCGCAAGTATAGAAAATCTTGCCCAGCAAATAGTCGCTGAGTATCAAAAAACGGTAGAGAAAGATGACAAGCAGCAGTACACCGATAAACAAGCGCAGCTTAAGCAAGCACGCGAGGATTACCCAGCGGGTGAAGGGGCAGCCATTGAGCGTCTAAGCGACTTTGTTGCCGATGATATAAACGAGTATGATGTCAGCCGTGATAAGCCCATATTGCAAGGCACCAGCCATATGTCTGCTTACTTAACGATTGGTACTATTAGTCCAAGGCTGTGTTACCTGCAAGCGACACAAGCACAAGAAAAACTGCATGGCAACGATAGCGACAACGATGACATCAATCGCTGGATAAGTGAGCTGGCTTGGCGAGACTTTTATCGTCATGTACTAGTGGACAGACCCAAACTTGTGCAGCACAAAGCCTACAAAGAGCAGACAGATCAGCAGATCAACTGGTCTTATGACGAGGACGACTTTGCCGCTTGGTGCGCTGGCAAAACCGGCGTGCCTTTAGTCGATGCTGCGATGCGCTGTTTGAACGCTACAGGCTTTATGCATAATCGCTTGCGCATGGTGACGGCGATGTTCTTGACCAAAGACTTGCTCATAGATTGGCGCTGGGGTGAGCGCTATTTTATGCAGCAGCTGATCGATGGTGATTTTGCCTCTAACAATGGCGGCTGGCAGTGGAGCGCTTCCACTGGTACAGATTCTGCGCCTTATTTCCGCATTATGAATCCCTTTAGTCAAGGCAAAAGCCATGACAGTCAGGGCGAGTTTATCAAAGCTTGGCTGCCAGAACTCAAAGACGTTCCTGCTAGCACCTTACATTCTGAGGACAAAATGCGTAAGGCGCTGAAAAAAGTCGGCAAGTTTGCGGAGGTCGATTACCCTGCGCCTATGGTTGAGCATAAAGAAGTGCGCAAACTGGCTATTGCTGAATTTAAAAAATAAAGAATAGCTAAGTGTTGATCTAAAAGCCGACGTAAAAAGAGCGCCAAGTTATCGTAACTTAGCGCTCTTTTGCATACTTAGTTGAATACTTAAAAACTTACCCTTTCAAACCAAATTAACTCGCGGTACTCACCGGCATCCGACAAGCGCCCGCGCCTTGCGTGGTAACAGTGACTACTGCTCCGGTCATCGCAAATAACTGCTGCAATTGTTGTTGGGCGTTTTGTAGCGCTAAAGTCATCACATCACCGCGGCAGGCGCGCTCAAGTACTTCTTTTTTGGCCATACTTTGCGCTTGCGCCAATATTGCCGGATCGACTTGCATCATCCCAAACGCTCCTGTCTGCCAGTCATATATCTCGATATCATCAAGGTATACAGCAAACACCTCTGAAGGTGGTATGGTGATATTAATCTTTGGCATGATGGAGATAGGCGTCTCGCTACTCGCGTTTTGCTCATTATTATCGTCGAGAGTCTGGGTAGGCTGTACTACTTGTACCATTTCTGGCGTTAAGGCACTCAAATCAATACCCGCTTGTACGCGCCCTTTAGCGATAAACAAAGCCTTTTGCTCATCTTGCCAAAGCTTCGCCCAACTGCCCTCGCGCTCACTGGTAATAATGGTATCGACACTAAATGCCACCGTTTGCAGGCGATTAAGCTGCTGAATCTGGGTGACGACGCCTTCTCTAGTAATCGTCTCAACGGGCTCTTGCTCGCTAGAGTCTTGCATGATATAAATCGCAAAGGCTAACGCCGCTAGACCCACAAAGAGTAGTAGCCACGACATCTTGGCAATTTTTGGCTTCGGCTTACGCTCTTTAACAAGCCTATTATTAGGGTTAGATGCGGGTTGCTCAGGAGTGCTCATAGCGGCTACCTTGTTATGGATTATTGGTTATTGATAGAACGCTTATTAACGCTAAACGTTAGCAGCTTCAAATCTTCAGTGCAGGATATTTATTTTAAAATCATTAGCTTAGAACAAAAAAACACTGCTACTTAAATGCTATCAAAGCGCCTAACTTCAAGGAGTCGCTACTCATTGTCAACACAAATATCGATTAAGTTATATTTTAATCATTCGCTTTGTTTTTGTAATAAGGACTTGCTATGGTGGAAATGACAAAAAGTCATTGCGTCTGAGCCTAACTTTACCTAACATAGACAGGTTACGCTGAGGCACTATAAAAGCTCTATTATAAAATCGTTAATTAAATCGTTTCAGCGACTTCTTACCAAGGCAAGCTAGCGCTGGCATAAAATTTTAGCCTTACGTTTAGCGTCTTTTTTATTTATTGTATGATTGAAGATAAGGTTACGCTTTATTTATGAAAGCCAGTCAGTTCTTGTTCGCCACGCTAAAAGAAACCCCAAGTGATGCCGATATCGCCTCAAGCCAGTTGATGGTGCGTGCCGGTCTTATTCGTAAAATCGCTTCTGGACTCTATATTTGGTTGCCTTTAGGACTACGCGTCTTACAAAAGGTAGAACGTATCGTCCGTGAGGAGATGCAAAATATCGGCGCGCAAGAAGTGCTTATGCCGATGACTCAGCCCGCTGAGCTATGGCAAACTACCGGGCGTTTCGAAGATTACGGCCCTGAGCTTTTGCGTTTCAAGGACCGCCATGATCGCGACTTTGTACTCGGGCCTACGCACGAAGAGGTCATCACCACATTGGCTCAAAGCGAGCTACGCAGCTATAAGCAGCTACCGATTACGTTTTTTCAGATTCAAGGCAAATTCCGCGATGAGATTCGTCCGCGCTTCGGCGTAATGCGTGCGCGCGAATTTACCATGAAAGACGCCTACTCTTTTCATGTCGATCAAGCCTCGCTTGCCAAGACTTATCGGGATATGTATGACGCTTATACGCGTATCTTCACCCGTCTAGGCCTAGATTTCCGTGCGGTACAAGCGGATACCGGCTCTATTGGCGGTTTTGCCTCGCACGAGTTCCATGTATTAGCCGACAGCGGCGAAGATGATATTGCCTTTTCAGATTCCTCTGACTATGCGGCAAACGTTGAGCTTGCCGAATCTTTATCCTTCAACATGGCCGAGCGCCAGCCGCCTAAGCAAGCGCGCGAAGATGTACTCACCGAAGGCATGACCTCTTGTAAAATGGTCGCTGAACACTTAGATATCCCGCTAGCTAATACTGTCAAGACCTTGATTGTTCATGGTCATAAAGAAGATGATACCCCGCAGCTCATTGCAGTGGTGCTGCGCGGTGATCATCAGCTCAATACCATCAAAGCTGAAAAAATTGAAGAGGCTAATGTGCCTTTAACCCTAGCCTCTGATGCAGAGCTAAAAGCGGCAGGCCTACATAAAGGCTATATCGGCGTTGATCTAGATATGCCGGTGTTTGTCGATCGCTCAGCGGCCACTTTGTCCGACTTTGTGGCGGGCGCGAATGTCGTTAATAAACACACTATCGGTATGAACTGGGTGCGTGACACGCGTATCACTCGCATCGTCGATGTCCGTAACGTCCAAGAGGGCGACCCCTCACCTGATGGTAAAGGTACTTTAAAAATCAAGCGCGGTATCGAAGTCGGTCATATCTTCCAGTTGGGCGATAAGTACTCGCAAGCGATGAATGCTACTGTCTCTGGCGAAGATGGCAAGCCTGTCACCTTGATGATGGGCTGCTACGGTATCGGCGTTAGCCGTATTATCGCTGCTGCTATCGAGCAAAATAATGACGAGAACGGTATCATGTGGCCACAAACGCCAAACGTTGATGACTCATTAGCGCCGTTTGAAGTCGCTATCGTGCCGATGAAGTCAAAAGAAGATACTGTGATGGAAACGGCGACTGCACTTTATGAAGAACTAAAAGCAAAAGGCGTCAATGTCCTACTCGATGATCGTAACGAACGCCCAGGCGTCAAGTTTGCCGATCTTGAGTTGGTTGGTATTCCGCATCGTATTGTGGTCTCCGATCGTAACTTGGCTGAAGGCAAATACGAGTACGTCGATCGCCGCGATAGCGAAAAACAAATGCTTAGCCGTGATGAAGTATTGGCAAAGGTAGTTGGTTAATACTCTTTAGTGTAAAAAAATAGCCTAGCTCATTGATTGAGCTAGGCTATTTTTTCTGCTGCAGGCTTAATCAGTATCCGCTACTGGCGAATCAAACGGCTCGGTTTGGGCAGTAGCGAGATATTACTGACGCGGCAAGGATTGATATCGATGCCGCCGCGGCGCGTGTACCAAGCTCTAACCATTAGCGCTGTAGGCTGATAAACCTCGCTCAAATCGGCAAATATCTGCTCGACACACTGCTCATGAAAGCCATTGTGTTGACGGAAGCTCAAAATATAGCGCAGCATACTCGCATCATCAACTTTGATATCGCTACTCATCTCTACCGCCAAAGTTCCCCAATCGGGCTGATTGGTCACCGGGCAATTACTACGCAGCAGATTGGAATAAAAAGCGTAAGGCTCACTACTCTCCTTACTAGGTACTGACTGTGTAATATTTATCGGTTGGCTCTGTAATAGCGAAGCATCAGGATACAGTGTCAGAGCCACCTTATCGGCGCTATCTGCTAGCGCATTATCAATACAAATGCCGTTAGGCTGAGTAATTAACAGCTCTGATTCTTTGTTATTCAAATCAAATAGCTCAACGTTCACTTCACCTTGTACACAAGCAGATAGATCTTTAGTTAATAACGCCTCTACCTCATCCCAGCTAGCAAACTCAGTAAAGTTAATACTATTAAGATAAAGCTTAAGCGATTTGGATTCCACGATAAAAGCGGAGGTCGCAGCAATACTAAAACGTGCCATAGCCACTTGCGAGACACCTTGCGTGTTGAGCCATGACATCTCAAAGGCATGCCACCAGTCGACTCCAACCTCCAACTTATTTGCTTGCCAGCCAATAGTGTCACGGCCTAAGCTGCGAGCAATAGGATATAAAGTCTCAGGACTGTATGTAGTTGGATAATCAGTGGTTTGCTCGCCCAAAATACCGTGGATGCTCATAAATATCCTTTTGTCTTTGCTATTAAACGTTACTTGTTCAAAATTAATCGTCTTAAAACCAACTTATAAGCGAATCCGCGAGCCATCGCTTAATAAACGATAAGAGATAATATAGAACACAACGCAAAAGACAAAAATAGCCGCCATCGAATACCAAACATTGACGTCAGAGTAACCCAAAATACCGTAGCGAAAGGAATTTACCATATAGACAATCGGGTTCAATAACGACACGTTTTGCCAAAAGCTCGATAAATCTTCCATCGAATAAAATACCCCGCCCAAAAAGGTCAGTGGTGTCAAAACAAAGCTTGGAATGATAGAGATATCATCAAATGAGCGTGCAAATACTGCGTTAATAAAACCGCCTAACGAGAATAAGATAGACGTTCCGAGTACCGTAAAGATAGTGACGAATAAATGCTCAATCCCTAAGTCGGTAAAGAACAGCGCAACGATAGAGACGATAATTGCAATCACTAAGCCGCGGAAGATACCGCCGCTGATATAGCCAGTTAAAATCGCATGCTTAGAGACTGGAGAGACGAGCAGCTCTTCGATACTGGCGGTAAACTTAGCACTAAAAAAGCTTGAGACCACATTCGAGTAGCTATTGGTAATCACCGCCATCATGATAAGGCCGGGCACGATAAACTGCATATAAGGTACGCCGCCCATCTCACCAACTCTATCGCCGATCATGCGGCCAAAGATAATAAAGTACAAGGTCATGGTAATGACAGGAGGTAACAATGTCTGTGGCCAAATACGCAGGATGCGGCGGATCTCTTTTAGTAGGATGGTATTAAAAGCCACCCATTTTTTACTCCAAGACATAGACTCATTCGGATCTACAATGACGGGCTTTCTCATAGTCCTGCCTCCTTCATGCTATCTGCACTCTGTATATTTTGCTCCACCAAACGCATAAACAACTCTTCTAGCCGGTTCGACTTGTTACGCATACTTGCCACTGCGATATCGCGCTCTGTTAATTGCTCAAACACGCAATTGAGAGTCTGCCCTTGGGTTAAGGTGACCTCCAAAGTCATCTCATCGGGCTGTACAATATCAGTGACTTGCTCAATAACCAAAGACTCTGTCAGCGGTTTCGTTAAGTCCAAAACAAAAGTCTCAACTGATAATTGTCCGAGCAAATCTTTCATCTCAGTATTGATGCGTATCTCACCGTGATCCAAGATAGCGATGCGCTTACACAGCTGCTCAGCTTCCTCTAAATAATGCGTGGTCAAAATAATCGTCGTATTTTCTTCGACGTTGATCTGCTGCATAAACTCCCACATAGAGCGGCGCAGCTCGATATCAACACCCGCTGTCGGCTCATCGAGGATGAGTAGCTTTGGCTTATGAATCAAAGCGCGAGCAATCATCAAACGCCGCTTCATCCCGCCCGACAGCTCACGCGCTTTACTCCCGCGTTTATCCCATAGCCCTAAAGCAGTTAGCAGGCGCTTGGCACGTGGTTTAGCTTCACTAGCAGGTATGCCAAAGTAGCCCGCTTGCGTGATCAAGATATCTTCAGCCTTCTCAAACATATTGAAATTAAACTCTTGCGGCACGATGCCAAGGTACTGCTTAGCGACTGAAGGATTGGCTAATAAGTCGGTACCAAAGATCTCCACACTGCCAGTCGTTGGTTTAAACAGTGAGCTGATGATGCCAATCATCGTTGACTTGCCAGCACCATTAGGCCCGAGCAGCGCAAAAAACCCGCCTTGCGGCACAGTTAGATTGGCTCCTTTTAAAGCCGAAAACCCATTATCATAAGTCTTGGATAAGTTTTTGATTTCAAGTGCTGGTACCTCAGACATGAAGACCTCTTTATTGATTATATAAATAGTTTATAACGTTTCTATAAGATAGTTTTATCATTATTACCGCAAGCTGTCTAAGTGAGGTTGATTGAGAGATATTTCAACTGACCTATCGTCTAAAAGCCTTAAACACGATATTAATAATTCTAATCATCACTTTAATTATTGTGAAGCTAGCAGTACTGTCTTTCGTACTATGTCGCAATAGCACGCCATTGACAGTATGCCATCAAAAAACGCCTATCTCAGTTAATGAAATAGGCGCTCGTTGATAGGCTTATGTTATTAATAACTAGCTCAAAATTGGTCGGATCATTGGTAAAATTAAGTCCGTTAGCTCGCTTCGGCAATCATATAATCGACCGCGTTTTCTACTTCTTCATCAGGAATATCAGCGCCACCTTTGGCAGGCATAGCGTTATAACCTTGAATGGCATGAGTGTATAACGTATCAGCGCCTTGAGCTATACGCGGACCCCAAGCACCAGCGTCACCTAATATAGGTGAACCCAATAGACCTGAAGCGTGACAAGTTTGGCATACGGCATTGTAGACCGTTGCGCCATCACGCGGCCCATCGCCAGCTGCAGGACCTGCTGCACGAGTAGTGACGTTACAAGTCTCGCCCTCAAAACAGACGTTGCCGACAGGCTGAATACGAGCAATGAGATTAGGATATAAAGCGATAAGCTTTTGCACTTGTGGTGTGTCTTCAGGGATAGGCTCTTCTTCAACCGCAGGCGCTGCTGCCACTTGCGCCGTTTCGTCAGCCGCCACGTCGTCCTCAGCCATTTCCGCATCACCTTCAGCCACTGCTACTTCTTCGGTGGTATCAGCCGCCGCTTGGGTTTCGTCACCCAACACTTGCGGTGCGTTTTCTACCACCTCCTGCGCTTCCTCTACATCAGAGATGGCTACAGGAGTGTCTACTATTTCTTCAGCTTGGCTCACAGCGATACTAGCGATTCCTAGAATGGCAGCTGCCGATAACATCACTACTTTTCTCATTCGTCACGTTCTCTTATTACGTAGACAAGCGGCGGCGTTTGAATAGCTGACGCCTTATCCTTATAACGGCATAACTTTGATAACTCTCTAGTTGGCCATTATGCAGCAGGCATTATTATTCTATATGCAGGCGCACTTGTCATCGGTGATTATTTATCAGTATGAATTCTCCCTAACATTATAAGGGAAAAGGCGGGTAAATTGCCATGCTTGTTTACTGACTAAGCTGTTTTTTCGCAAAAAAGCATAAAGCCCCACATCAGTCGTTGGCTTTGCTGCTTTTATTTGTTAGACTAAGCGGTCTTTATTTTAGACAAGCGCTCGTAGCTCAGTTGGATAGAGTATCGGTTTCCGAAGCCGAGGGTCGTGGGTTCGATTCCCGCCGAGCGCACCATGATTTTAAACTTAAGTGCTATTCAAGTTTCGCCTCAAGCATTAGATTGTTTGAGGTTTTTTTGTGTCTTTGTTTTCTTTGAAAGTCTTTTCTATATAGGCTGTATGTTTTTCTTATAATGGACTTTATGAGCTGGACTATTCTTCTATTACTCATAAATGACACATTTCACCCCATGCATTCTACCTTGCAAAAATCGGTGACCAACTGCTCGATAACCAAAAGGTTACCAGTATTGTTGAAAGTTGGAGCTGAAGTATATCCCTTTCATTGAAAGCGTAAAACCAAGCGATCAGCCATAATTAGAAAGTAAGAGCGATCAAAAGTACGAATTAGTGCGAAAAAATGAAAAGAAAACGCATACTATTTGCGCCTGTTTTACACCCATTTAAGTATTTTTCATCTTGATTAGTCAAAAACCCTGACATTTTCTTTGACATTTTTAGTGTATATTTTTCTGAACCCTTTGTCCTATAATAGTTTCAACCAAAATTACTTTTGACATTTTCTTTGACATTTTCTTTGAAAAATTGGGGTTACTTTTATGGCAGAACAGTCTAAAGAGTGGATTGACGATCACACACTTAGAGTAATGACCCATCGTTCTGGCGCATTCACCTTTACGCTTGGCTGCTTGGCTGATGAAGCGCTTTTGAGACGTATCGATGATGCTCAATTACGCTTTAACAAGACGCCAACAGTGCCAGAAATTATAGATAAAATTCAAGATAAAGTTTTGGTCAGTAGTGTTTACAGCACCAATACCATTGAGGGTGGAGAGTTCAGCGAAGAAGAAACAGATAGTATCTTACATACCGACCCAAAAGAGTTTCAGAAGACAGCCGAAAAACGCTTATTTAATCTAAAAGACGCTTTGCTATGGGTAAACAAACACCGTAATCTACAGTTTGAGCCTACACAAGGCAAACCCTTCTTATTAGCAGATATTACACACCTGCATGCTTTGGTCTCGCAAGGTTTAGATGAAGGCCATAACCCCGTCGGGCAGTTTAGAGATAATGAAAAATGGCAAAAGACCTATGTAGGCAATGCGGAGCATGGAGGACGTTATCAGCCGCCTAAATGCCTTAAAGACATTGAGCATCTATTACAGGCTTGGATTGAGTGGCTAAATAGCCCTGCTATTATTGGTCAGCACGTGATTGTTCGGGCAAGTTTAGCCCACTATTACTTTGAGCTTATTCACCCCTTTTGGGACGACAACGGCAGGACGGGGCGCTTAATTGAGATGCTAATATATGAGCAATCAGGATATAGACTGTCATCATCAGCTATATGGCAGTACTATCAAAAAAACATTCATGAGTACCTTGCTTTGTTCAACCATTGCCGCAAACAAGCCAAAGATAAAAAGGACATGCCCAATCAAGCTTTTATTGATTTTGTGATGGAGGGTATGCTGCAAACGATTAATGACTTGCATGACCAATGCAATCAATTAATTGGTTTTTTACTGTATCAAGGCAGTTTGAATAATGCGAAGTTTAACAAAGTGATTTCTGAAAGACAGTTTAATACTATTATGGTCATGATGGGGCTTAGTGATAATTACACCTCTGCTGCATTATTGCGTAATCCGCAAATCAAGGCTTTATACAGTAATCGCACGGAGCGAACCTTTTATCGGGATATAGGGACTTTAATAGAAGAAGGTTTTTTATCTGAACAAGATGGAAAACTGGTTTTAGCAATTTAAGAAGGCTCTATTCAAAGTGAAATAGTCAAAGGGCGAGTAATCACTCAAAAATAAATTCTGGCTATTAGCGATAACGAAATGTTGTTAAATCTGTTGTTAAATTAATTTACAACAATATCCTAATCTTTTATTAATAATGTACAGAAGATTATGATTGACTCCCGCATAGTGTGCATCAAACTCTATGATAACTTCGCTTATTATTTAAGCACAATGTTATTACAAGTTGCATGAAGTCAGCTCGCGTCTAGTCACGATTTACAGGCATAAAAAAAGCCCTCTTAAAGGCTTCTACTCTTATTCTTAACCGCTCAAAATTGCCATATCAATTTACTCTTGCTTTAATTCGCTATGGTCTTACTATGATTTTTGTATGACGCTTACCTTGTTACGTCGTTATCTTTAGTAAACTATATTGATAATAAGAATGGCGGCTAATGAGGCGATTAAACTAAAAGTTGCCAACGAATACGAAAAGAACCGAACATTACTCATAAAGTACTCTTTTTATATAGAGCAAAGTTGCCCTATCACCTCAATATACTTTATTTAATCTTTATTGTATAGAAAAATTAAACTTTAGCCGCTAACTAATAAGTAAAATGACTAAATTACAGAGGGATTTCTTCGTAACCGTCAGTTATTGCTAATTCTGTAGAACTTTTTAGTGTAAGGATTCCGCTATAGAACAATACAACGTGTTTATTTTATTTAGGATTAGCTGTAGCTAAATTTAGGTTTGGTCTACTTCGCGTCTGCTAAATGAGCGGCTAACAACTCACGGCTAGGAGTGCGGTGATAGTTAATAATTGGCACCTCACCTAATTTACGTTGACCGGCAGCTACGCTGTTATCGATAGTGATCATCGCGACTTTTTTGCCCTGACGGCTGACGAGTAGATGCTTGGCTTTGCGGCTAACCTGATATTCAGGAAAGCTCTTTTCGAGTAAAGCAGCAGTCTTTTGCAGCGCGTCGTTTTTTGGCAGTTTATTAGTACTGGCGCTATTAGCCGCTTTTGCGCCGCGAGCCTTGGCGAGTAGCCACAGTCCGGCCACAACACTTAGCAATATGACAAGCCACCATATTCCGTCTATCATAAAGGCATACATCCATCGTTATTGAATTGAGTGTTATTGAAGTACGTTGACTATAAAGGTTGCAGAATGAGGATTCCGTCATGGTAGCAGAATTATCAACAGAGTTAATAGGACATGTTGAACAGGCGGCGCAATTATTGCAGTCTGCCAAACGCGTTTGTATTTTGACTGGCGCCGGTATTTCAGCCGAGAGCGGTATCCCGACGTTTCGAGATAAGCAAACGGGTCTATGGGAGAAGTTTCGCGCAGAGGACTTAGCCAGCCCTATCGCTTTTGCGCGCGATCCTAAGCTGGTATGGTCTTGGTATCAGTGGCGTCGGCAGCTGGTGCATGACAAAGCGCCCAATCCGGCGCATCAGGCCTTGGCGCAGTGGCAATCCGCTAGCTCTCCATTGCAGCAGCACCTCACCTTAATTACTCAAAACGTCGATGACTTACACGAGCAAGCAGGAAGCGAAGCTATACACTTGCACGGTCATTTGTGGAAGAATCGCTGTAGTCAGTGCGATAGCGTTTATGAAGACCACCCCAACGCTAAAGATAAGCCGCTCGATTTCGATGAGCAGCTCATCGCTTGCACGCAGTGCGGCGGTTATATCCGGCCTGATATTGTTTGGTTTGGCGAGTCGCTACCCGTTGCCGCTTGGCAAACCGCTGAAGAGGCGGCAGCGGTTTGCGATGTCTTTATGAGTATCGGTACTTCAAGCCTCGTCTATCCAGCGGCAGGGCTTGCTCAATTGGCCAAGCAAAACGGCGCGCGGATCATTGAAATCAACCCTAACCCTACGCCAAATACAGTCGTAGACATCACATTAGCGGCAAAAGCAGGAGCCGTCATGCCTTTATTGATCGAAAAGGTAGTCGAAAAGTTAGACAAGTAGCCTGTTAAAACGAAGGCTACATATAGGGTCTGTTGAACATTCACAAGAAGGCACTGCTGATAACTAAAATGGTTCTAGTCTAGGTAAAAATCGCAGGTAATGCAGATGCCTTGGCTAGATTTTTACAACGAATAGAGCGATTTTAGTATCAGCTCGTAGAGACAGGACTCTTTTTTGCCGCTCCTTTGCTAAAAATATCCGCTTAGAATGACTAAACTAGATATTTTTACCTTTGAATCGTCTAAAAAATAGTCTCTATCAGTGCCACGGTCGAATGTTCAACAGACCCTAATTAAACATTTGCGTGACTAAGCATTCACTGCTGCATCTACTTTATCAAGATACGCTTGCTTTAACTCATCGCTGATAAACGCTGATTTAAAGGAGTTTTTGACCAAAGTGATAATATCGTCTGCCGATAAGTCGATATGCTCAGAAAGGTTAATAAAGTTCTGATTGATATAGCCTTTGAAATAAGCCGGATCGTCAGAGTTGACACTGACGTTTAAGCCGTAGTCTAGTAGTTCTTTAATATTGTGCTGCGGATAATCGTCAAATACTTTGAGCTCAATATTGGAGTTCGGGCAGACGGTGAGCGGTATTTGCTCTTTTTTTAGGCGCTGCATCAGCTCGGGGCTATTGATCGATTGCACGCCATGATCGATTCTTTCGATCGCTAATAGATCCAAAGCTTCATTAATATAGCTAAAATCAGCTTCCTCGCCGGCGTGAGCGACCAGTTTAAAGCCTTCTGCTTTGGCGCGTTTAAACACCGCTTCAAACTTAGCTGGCGGATTGCCTATCTCTGCTGAGTCGAGACCGACACCGATAATATCATCTTTATAAGCTAAGGCTTGCTCTAGGGTCTCAAAGGCCTCTTGCGCAGACAGATGACGCAAAAAGCACATGATAATAGCTGAGGTGATACCGTACTGCTGATGAGCATCTGCAAGTGCTCTTTTGATACCACTGATGACCGTTGCAAACTCAATGCCTCTTTCAGTATGGGTCTGCGGATCGAAAAATATCTCGGTATGGACAATGTTATTGTCCACACACTGCGAAATATAAGCCCAAGTCAAATCATAAAAATCATCCTGAGTGATTAAGACATTCGCCCCGGCATAATAGATATCCAAAAAGCTCTGTAGATTCGTAAAATTATAAGCCGCGCGCACATCCTCTACTGTTTCATAAGGAATAGCCACCTTATTCTTCTTGGCTAGTCTAAACATCAATTCTGGCTCAAGTGACCCTTCGATATGCAAATGCAACTCCGCTTTCGGCAATTTCTTTATCAGCTCAATCATCTTTTTTACCTTTATTATGTACTCTGTTATACGTTCTTTTACTTAGCTTTACTTCAAAAAAACCACCCCATCAGATAGCTCATTGCCAGCTGGATCGTGTTCGAGATGATAGTATTGGCGCAGCAGCTGTCCAATTTCATCGAGCAAATCGGCTAGACTCTCCTCGACTTTTTTACTAGCGATACCAGCAACCGCCTTATCACACATGGCTCGCCATACTGTTGGGCTAACATGAGCGCTGATACCACGATCTGCGATGATGTCTAAGCTTTGCTCACAGATATTGACATAGACTAGAACGCCGGTGTTCTCTTCGGTATCCCAAACACGGTAATCGCTAAATAAATCAACAGCACGCGCGCGCGCATTCATATGATAAGCGGCCTGAATTGGCAAAGCATTTTCTATAATCAAGAACACCTCACCGCGATGACCGATTTCAGCCTCTGTTACCTTCGCGGTCAGACGCGCCCTAGCCTCTGGCGTCAACCACCTACTGTGCAGCACGGGTACAAATGCGACCTGACGCCATAAGCGAGCGAAACTTGCCTGCGACGAGTTATCTTGGACCATGCTTGTGTTTCCTCAAATATGCTATTGCTCTATGAATAAATACTGACTCAATCAGGCGCGGCTAATTGAATAGCGCACCGCTACCAAGAGCCGCCAGCGCCACCACCACCGAAACCGCCACCGCCGCCGCCGAAGCCGCCACCACCAAAACCACCGCCGCCGAAGCCGCCGCTACCGCCGCCAAGACCGGGTAAGAATATCATACCGCCACCGCCGCCGCGTCCACCACGACCGCCTCCTGAGCCGCGAGAGATTAAGAATAGCCATATAAATATAGCCATGATAACGGTCATAAAGAAACCGCCACCTAAGGCTAAGGAGCCAGCAAAAAACCCACCCGCAGTCAGAATGGAGCCAAGCACACGACCGAATATATTAGTAATAAAGCTACCGAATATCATCGCCATAATGAATAAAAAAATAGGCGATGGCAGCTCATCTGAGCCTTGCTCGGCACGGCGCGCTTCTGCTTGCGCGTCAGCACGGGCTAATATCTCTGGATCAGCTGACAGACGCTGCTCGATTTTATCCAAACCAGCTAATAGCCCTGCACCGTAGTCGTTTTGCTTAAAATAGGGCGTAATATCTTCTCGAATGATACGATTCAAGGCAGCATCAGGTAGCACGCCTTCTAGCCCATAACCTGATTGGATATACATATCACGGTCGTTTACCGCAACTAGGATTAATAGACCATCGTCGGTATCAGCTTCGCCTAATTGCCATTTTTCAGCGGCTTGTAAGGAGTAGTCAAAGATAGGTACGCCGCCAGTTGTCGGTACGATAACGATAGCTGCTTGCGCTAACCCCTGACGATAGATACCTTGCAGCTGCGCCTCTAGACGCTGCTTTTGTTGCGGGTTTAAGATGTTGGCTTGATCGACGACTGGACTATTGAGAATAAGCTTATCTGCGTCTACGCCAGTAGCGGTAGAACGTACAGGAGGCTGATTGTTAGCTTGGGCTGGGTCAGTGGCAGGCCTGGTATCGGCATTGGCTGCGTTAGGATTGATAGCATCGTTACCGAGTATAGCGTCGTTAATCGCCTCATTACCGAGCACTGCATCATTGATTGCCTCATTGGACTCGCCCGCCTTCGCGATAGCGACTAAGTCTTCAACACTGCGTTGGTTCTGAACCTCACCATCAGCGCTAGCCACAGCGACCTCATTCTGCGCGGCAGACAGCGCCGAAGTGCTCGCGGCGCTAAGGGCGAATAATACGGCGGTTACGATTGCTCTAGAGTTACTCATCTAATCTATCTTACCTAATGTTTTTTCAAATAATAACCCGCTAAAAACTATTCACCAAAATCAACTTCAGGTGCCGTAGAGATAGCTTCTTCATTAGCGACTGTAAAGTTCGGCTTAGCGTCCATGCCAAATACTTTAGCGGTAATATTGGTTGGGAACTGGCGCACCGTTGTATTATAACCTTGCACTTCTTGGATATAACGATTACGCGCAACCGCAATACGGTTCTCAGTACCCTCTAACTGCGCTTGCAGATCTTGGAATAAGGCATCAGACTTTAGATCTGGATAGCGCTCTGATACGGCCATAAGTCTTGAGAGTGCGCCTGTCATCTGCGACTGGGCTTCAGCATAACGCTCCATTGCTTCTGGGTCATTAAGGAGCTCTGGGGTCACGGTGATGCCGCCCGCTTGTGAGCGTGCTTGCGCCACTTCGGTAAATACCTCTTGCTCTTGCTCAGCGTACTGCTTGACAACATTAACCAAGTTTGGCACCAGATCGTCTCGGCGCTGATATTGGTTAACCACCTCTGACCACGAAGCGGTCACTTGCTCATCTTGCGCTTGCAGATTGTTATAGCCACAACCGCTTAAGCTCACAGCTGAGGTCGCTAATACCGCTGATAACAATAAGGGTTTAACAAAAGATAAGGGCTTAATCATAGATTGGCGTACCATTGATATGTCTCCAAATAATAATCTCATAATGAGTCATGCTTTTAGGCCGCTACATATAGCTGTTCTTAAAACGGTATGTAGGCAGTCTAAGTCTATGCTGCTAATGATGGCAACATCATAGCTGTTTTACAATTAACCGTTACCAAAACACAACCGCAAACTAATAACAGCGCTACCTTACAAGAAATCAAAACCTGTCTTCGATGACTTTAATATAATTTTTCTCAGGACTAAACTTAAATTGTTTTTTAGTTTAGTCAAGCAAAAAAAAGGTTATGTGATAAGAAATATCTAGTAATTTATCAAAAAATATGGCAAATTGCTGTTACGCAGCCGTACGGTTAGCATACATTTAGTAGTAGATTTAATACTAGATAGAGATAGTCTGTTACAAAGTTTGATTTTTAGCGTATAGTTATTAGGCTAACTGTCAGTGCTGATGAACTTATTATCGACTTAGCATAATGTTTTAAAAAACCATCTTATGATATTTTTCAAGTCATTATGACATAACGATATTACTATAATGTAGTGACCAAGGCGGCAAATGGAATTGCACCGCAGCTCATTGTTTGTTGGAACGCAACAAAAAGATACTCAAGGAATGAAGCGATGAGCCGCGCGGGTAAACACAAGAAACTCATACTCAGTAGGACGTTCAATAGAAGCCCAAGATAGCTTGTATCTCATTGCGGCTTCTGTCCTTATCAATACGCTACTGAGGACGTTTGAGGAATATAGATATGGAAAGTTTAGTTGGTTTAGCGAATGACATTATTTGGAGCCCAGCGCTGGTTTATTTATGCCTAGGCGCCGGGCTTTTTTATTCTATTTTAACGCGCTTTGTACAAGTGCGTTTATTCGGTGAGATGCTCAGACTGTTATTTAAGGGCAAACCTGATAATGATGGTATCTCATCGTTTCAGGCATTAGCGGTATCTCTTGCAGGCCGCGTCGGTATGGGTAACATCGCCGGTGTCGCAGCTGCTATCGGTTTTGGTGGTCCTGGTGCTGTATTTTGGATGTGGATTGTGGCGTTCTTGGGCGCATCAACCGCTTATGTTGAATCTACTTTAGGTCAGATTTATAAAGAGCGCGACGTCGTCACTGGCGAATATCGCGGTGGACCAGCTTACTACTTTGAGCGCGCACTGGGTCAAAAGTGGTACGGTATTTTATTCGCCATTGCCTCTATTGTCGCTTGTGGGGTGTTCCTACCGGGCGTACAGGCTAACGGCGTTATCAATGCTGTCGCTCAGGTCGCAGGTGAAGGCTCAGCGATGAACTTTATGGGCATAGATACAGGCTCTACTCGTCTGATCGCCTTAGCTATCATTCTAGTAGTTTTAGGCTTTATTATCTTTGGTGGTATTAAGCGTATTGCAACCTTTACTGAATACGCCGTTCCTTTTATGGCTTTAGGATATATCATTCTAGCGCTACTCATTATGTTCACCAACTTCAGCATGATTCCAAAAGTATTTGGCATGATCGTTGGTGATGCCTTTACCGCACAAGCAGGTTTCGGTGCTGCTATCGGTTGGGGTGTGAAGCGTGGTATTTACTCAAACGAAGCCGGTCAAGGTACAGGTCCACACGCAGCATCAGCTGCAGCGGTCGACCATCCGGCACAGCAGGGCTTGGTACAGGCATTCTCAGTATACGTCGATACTTTATTAGTTTGTTCTGCTACTGCCTTTATGATCTTATCTACGGGCATGTACAACATTCAAGGAACTTTGGCGGACGGTCAATTCCTAGTACAGAACGTCGCAGCTGACGTTGAGATAAGCTCACCGTCATTTACCCAAATGGCGATGGAATCAGTCTACGGTACTTTTGGTAATACCTTTATTGCGATTGCGGTATTCTTCTTTGCCTTTACCACTATTTTGGCTTACTACTATATCGCTGAGGTCAATATCTCCTTCCTCACCCGCTCTATGGGTAAAGGCGCTAGTAAAATCGGTCAGTTCGTTGTCAAGCTAGTTATCATGTTCATGGTTGCTTATGGCGCATTGAACAGCTCTGGATTCATCTGGGGACTCGGCGATGTCGGCGTTGGTCTGATGGCATGGCTCAACATCGTAGGTATTATCATTATCTTCTTTGTAGCGCGTCCTGCTATCGATATCCTACGCGATTACGAAGCACAGCTCAAAGCAGGCGGTGGTACGACTTCTAATAGATTCGTCTTTGATCCTAAGAAATTCGGTATCAAAAATGCAACTTACTGGGAAGATCGTCATGCTGCTGAAGTTGCGCTGAAAAGACAGGAAGCAGATCTGCGTAAAGAGCCTAGAGTTTAGACTCTGATAAAAGATAACTTCAATGAAGAATGAACGTCCTATTGATAAAAACTCGCAGCTTAGGTTGCGAGTTTTTTTATGTGATCTGCCTACCCTTCTTACACACTTATTTGCGTTGCTCGTCTAAGCTGCCACAGAATCTGTATAACTTTTGCTTGAAACAAGCATTCCAGTAGCGCTACTGTGGCGTTATAACGGTTTATATTGAATCTAGTATAGTTATTTCTAGTCGATATTGAGCGCTTCGAAAGCTTTATTATCGAGCAGGATTGACATAAAAAATTGGCGCAAAAAAAAGCCCAACCTATAGGCTGAGCTTCTTTAAAAATTTGATTAAGATCTATTGGAGATTACTCAGGCATTAGTACCGTGTCAATAGTATGAACGACACCATTGGTCGCCACAATATCAGTTCCAGTAATGTTCGCCGTATTGCCGGTCGCATCAGTGATGACGTTAGCATCGCTAATAGAAATCGTCTCGCCATTAGCTGTTTCGATATCTGTACCGTAAGGAATATCAGCTGCCATTACGACCATAGGAACCACATGGTAAGGAAGAACGCTGTTAAGTAGCTCGGTATTAGCCAATAGCTCTTCTTTTGTAACGCCTAACTTTTCTAGTACAGGAGCAAAAGCATCATCAGTAGGAGCAAATACAGTATATTCCCCTGCGTCCATCAGCATAGTGTCTAGACCCGCTGACTGTAGTGCCGCGGTCAGAATCGTTAAGTTTTCATTATCTGCTGCTATTTCAGCAATAGACTGAGTCGCCATCGTATCTGCCATTGGATCTTCAGTAGCCATTGGATCCGCCTCAACTGCCGGATCAACCATTACTTCTGTTTCAGTAACTTCAGTGGTTGTCACCTCTGGCTCTACTGGATCGGCAACCGTTTCCGTGTCGTTACAGGCTGCTAGCGATAAAGCAGAAGTGGCAACCGCTAGAGATAGTAGTGTCTTCTTTAACATAATAGTATCCTTTCTAATTAATATAAGTGGTGCTGTGAATGAAATTCA
Organism: Psychrobacter sp. 1U2; assembly: GCF_051847575.1. Taxonomy (NCBI): domain Bacteria; kingdom Pseudomonadati; phylum Pseudomonadota; class Gammaproteobacteria; order Moraxellales; family Moraxellaceae; genus Psychrobacter; species Psychrobacter sp. 1U2. Next base: position 35,918 of record NZ_JBPYDC010000006.1, on the reverse strand, counting down.
TAACTGCTTGCTGTCATAATCAACGATAGCAATTCAAGTTTGAGAGTAACACATCAAGTGGCTAATACTATGTATAGGTAATGATATGGAGGTATAAATAATGATATGAAGTTTAGATTTATTGTCGTCTTCATACTTTTATGCTTAGAACATCCAGTCATTTTACAAATAATCAGCTTGGCTAAATAAAAAATTAAGCTTTTAAAAAGTATTGGTTGAATAAAGTTAATGAACCTTGAATAATTATCTCATCAAAGTTCACTAACGATTGAATTAAGCTAGTTATTTAAATTAATCCAATAAATATCTTATTTCGGCAATAGCACTTTATCGATAACGTGTACGACGCCATTGGTTGCTGCGATATCCGTCTTGACGATAGTAGCCGTACGACCGTTTTCATCCATCAGCATTTTCTGCGGAGTAACCATTAGAGTATCGTTACTAGCAGTCATAACCTTACCAGGCATAACGTCTTTGGCATACATAGCCATGTCACCATTAATGACATGATATCCTAATATTTTAGTTAAAAGGGGTTTATTGGCAAACAACTGCGCTTTTGTCATACCTGTATCAGCTAACGCCTGCGCGAAAGCAGCATTAGTTGGCGCAAAGACGGTATAGTTAGCATCAGGATCAGATAACATACCTGCTAAGCCTGCAGCTTGTACTGCTTCTACTAGTATTGAGAAGTCCGCATTGCTCTGCGCTACTTGTACCACGTTCATTTTGGCCATAGCTGGATTAGTCATCGGCGCTTTCATCGGTGCAGTCTTTGCAGGCATGATATTGTTACATGCTGATAACCCTGCCATAGATATCGCTAGGGCACTAATAGTCGCTAATTTAGTCATTTTCATAGTCATATCCTCATTCATGAAGTGTCTCCTACTTTTCCATTTAGGAGTTGATTTGTTGTTATATAGAGGGATTCTTTTATAAAAAGACTATGAGTCATCATTTATCACTTTAGTGTGTATCTACTAAAATGAATAATAAAACCAAAACTTATAAGAAATTCTTATAGAAGAACAACCCTTCTGAATTTAAATTAACATATAGAATTTTGATATAAATCTGTTTTTACGCTACTTTTTGTAATGCCAGTGTAAGTTTTGCTCAGTTTTTAAGCAGTCGTTAACGCCTTAATTTTACTGTGGGTTTTTATTGTCGTCACTATCAATATTGAGAATCGAAATGATATTTATTTAAAGTTTTTTACTTAAAAATTTGTTTAGATGGCGCTCTAATATTTCAAGAAAGCGTGTAACAAAATAGCTATCTATATCTTTTTATTGACTCCCTAGACAATTAAAGTCATAGAAACGGCTCTTAAGTGACCCCTGAATGGTTTACTTTTCATGTTAATATGCCTACATTTACTTTTATTATATTAAACAGCTATCCTTCCCTTTTAGACATCATAATATAAGTGCTTCTCCTATGACTTCAAAAACCACGACTAATGATTTTTTGCTAACACCGCCGTCTGTCTTTCCTTATAAAGAGCAACAACTCAGCGCCCGCGCACGTATCGAAGCGCAGATGGCAAAGCGTATTTTGATGCTCGATGGTGCGATGGGCACGCAGATTCAGACCTATAAATTAGAGGAAAAAGACTATCGCGGTGAGCGTTTTGCCAATATCGAGCAAGACGTGCGCGGTAATAATGATCTGCTCGTGCTGACGCAGCCGCAAATGATCACCGATATTCATTATGACCATCTCGCAGCAGGTGCGGATATCATTGAGACCAATAGCTTCAATGGTACGCGGTTATCGATGGCCGACTACGATATGGAATATCTAGTGCCAGAGCTGAATATTACCGCCGCTCAGCTAGCGCGTAAGGCCGCGGATGAATTTACTGCAAAAAACCCCGACAAGCCGCGCTTTGTCGCTGGGGTCATTGGCCCCACTTCGCGCACGTGTTCGCTGTCGCCTGATGTCAATGATCCTGCCTATCGTAACGTCACCTTCGATCAATTAGCTGATAACTACCGCGAGGCGACACTGGCACTTATCGAAGGCGGCGTCGATATTATCTTAATCGAGACGGTGTTTGATACGCTGAATGCCAAAGCGGCGATATTTGCCATCACCGGCGTCTTCGACGATATCGGCTTTGAGTTACCGATTATGATATCAGGCACGATTACTGATGCTTCGGGTCGTACTTTATCTGGGCAGACGGCAGAGGCTTTTTATAACTCGGTGCGTCATGCCAAGCCATTATCAGTTGGCTTTAACTGTGCGCTTGGCGCTGATGCGCTGCGTCCGCACATCCAAACGCTATCGAATATCGCTGATACCTATGTCTCAGCGCATCCAAACGCCGGCCTGCCAAATGAGTTCGGTGAATACGACGAGACCCCTGAGCAAACCACTGCGCTGCTAGAAGGCTTTGCCAAAGCGGGTATTTTAAACATCGTCGGCGGCTGCTGTGGTACCACGCCTGAACACATTCGCCTCATTGCAGATATGGTGGCTCATTATCCGCCGCGCGTTATTCCTGAGATTGCGCCTGCCTGCCGTTTGTCTGGGCTTGAGCCGTTCAACATCACGCCTGATAGTTTATTTGTCAACGTCGGTGAACGTACCAACGTTACGGGTTCGAAGAAGTTTTTGCGCTTGATCAAAACCGAAGTTTACACCGAAGCACTCGATGTGGCGCGTGACCAAGTTGAAGGCGGCGCGCAGATCGTCGATATCAATATGGATGAAGGCATGCTTGACTCCAAGCAGGCGATGATCCATTTTGTTAACTTGGTTTCAGGTGAGCCGGATATCAGTCGTGTACCCTTGATGCTTGATTCGTCGAAATGGGATATCATCGAAGAAGGTCTCAAGCGCGCGCAAGGCAAATGCGTGGTTAACTCCATCTCTTTAAAAGAGGGCCACGATGAGTTTGTCCGCCATGCTAAGCTCTGTATGCGTTACGGCGCGGCTATCATCGTCATGGCCTTCGATGAAGACGGTCAGGCCGATAGTCTTGAGCGTAAAATTCAAATCTGTCAGCGCAGCTACGATGTGCTGGTCAATGATATCGGCTTCCCATCTGAAGATATTATCTTCGACCCCAACGTCTTCGCGGTCGCCACCGGTATCACTGAGCACAATAATTATGGCGCTGACTTCATCAACGCGACCAAATGGATCACGGACAACCTGCCTAATGCGATGGTATCAGGCGGCGTCTCTAACGTCTCCTTTAGTTTTCGCGGCAACCCCATCCGCGAAGCTATCAACTCGGTATTCTTGTATCACGCCATTCAAAACGGTCTGACTATGGGTATTGTCAACCCGGCGATGCTGGAGATATATGACGACATTCCTAAGGAAGCCCGCGATGCCATCGAAGATGTCATGCTCAACCGTAATCAAGGCGAAAGCGGTCAAGATGCCACCGAGCGCCTAATGACCGTAGCGGAAAGCTTCCAGAACGACGGTAAGAAAAAAGACAGTACCGTCGATATGAGCTGGCGCGAGGGCACTGTAGAAGAGCGTATCGCTCATGCCTTAGTTAAAGGCATTACCACCTTTATCGATGCTGACACCAAAGAGGCTTGGGAGAAATATCCCAAACCGCTAGAGGTCATCGAAGGGCCATTGATGGACGGGATGAATATCGTCGGCGACTTATTTGGTTCCGGTAAAATGTTCTTACCGCAAGTGGTGAAATCGGCGCGCGTCATGAAGCAATCCGTTGCTTGGCTCAACCCGTATATCGAAGCGGAAAAAGTCGAAGGCGAGAAGAAAGGTAAAATCCTCATGGCAACGGTCAAGGGGGATGTGCATGACATCGGCAAAAACATCGTCGGCGTGGTACTCGGCTGTAATGGCTACGATATCGTCGATCTCGGCGTGATGGTGCCGTGCGAGAAGATTCTCGATACCGCTATTGCCGAAAAAGTCGACATTATTGGCTTGTCAGGCTTGATTACCCCTAGTCTCGATGAAATGGTCTATGTCGCTAAGCAAATGCAAGAACGCGGTATGACGCTGCCACTTATGATCGGCGGAGCTACCACTTCTAAAGCGCATACGGCGGTAAAAGTCGAACCGCAATATCAAAACGATGCGGTCATCTATGTTTCAGATGCTTCGCGCTCAGTCGGCGTGGTTACCAAGCTGCTCTCCAAAGACAATCGTCAAGGCCTTATCGATGAAACCCGCGAAGAATACATTAAGGTGCGCGAGCGTCTGGCTAAGCGCCAGCCCAAAGCGGCTAAAATCTCTTATACTGAATCGGTAGAGCTTGGTTTCCAGTATGATTGGGACAGTTATACCCCGCCTTTACCGAATAAACTCGGTCAGGTGATATTAGACGACTACCCTATCGATAATTTGCTACCTTATATCGACTGGACACCGTTCTTTATCTCTTGGGGTTTGGCGGGCAAGTATCCTAAAATCTTGCAAGACGATGTCGTTGGTGAAGCCGCGCGTGATTTGTTTGATAATGCTAATGACTTAATGCAAAAGATGATCGATGAAAAGCTCATCGTTGCCAAAGGCGTGTTTAAACTCATGCCTGCCCGCCGCACTGGCGCGGATACGATTAGCGTTTATGACAAAGCGCCTGAAGACGGCGGCGCACCAACGCATACCTTTGAGCATTTGCGCCAGCAGTCGGACAAAGCCAGCGGCAAGCCCAACTTTAGCTTAGCGGATTTCATTTCGCCCTCAGATAAGTACACCGATCATATCGGTGGCTTTACCGTATCGATAGTCGGCACCGAAGATTTGGCTGAGCAGTATAAAGCCGCGGGCGATGACTATAACGCGATCATGGTACAAGCGCTATCCGATCGCCTCGCTGAAGCCTTTGCTGAGCATCTGCATGAGCTGATCCGTAAAGACTACTGGGGCTATCAGCCAACTGAGACGCTCACCAATGATGAGATGATCAAAGAAAAATACATCGGTATCCGCCCTGCGCCGGGCTACCCTGCCTGTCCTGAGCACACGGAAAAAGGCAAACTATTTGATTGGCTCGGCACAGTTGATGCTATCGGTACGAGACTGACGGAGAACTTTGCGATGTGGCCGGCGTCCTCGGTCAGTGGCTTTTACTACTCGCATCCAGATAGCGAATACTTCAATGTCGGTAAGATAAGCCGTGATCAGTTAGAGGATTATGCCAAGCGTAAGGATTGGGATATAAAAACCGCTGAGAAGTGGTTAAATCCGAATTTGTAGGGTTACTAATAATTTAGCGACATATTATTGATTGTCTTTGGCGTACTAATCAAAGTTTAGTACGCCGAGTTTTTTTGTCTCTATTATTTTTTTGCAATAATGTCTTTAACCGTAACGCATCTAATGGCACCGCCATATTTTCTCTCCTAGCAGCTTAGGTTAGAAAACGTGGCGGTTTTTTATTATCTTAGTATCAGTTAAAAGACTTTAGCTGTTGTATGCGATATACGTTTATACCGCGACTATACCTCTTCATATCTTAAATAATTTATATTTACTTTTTTTACATAATATTCAGAAAACTCTCTGTTTTTGTTAGCTTACCTTAATTATTTTTGATATATTTACTATTATGAATATAAATAAGTTATTTTAATTATATTCTATGCCGCTATCTTGAAGGCATTTTTCTTTTCCTACTAAAAGGAGCAACAAGGACGTTCGTTTGAGCTTAGTTCGATTTTACATTTTAATTCAAGGAGAGATGAAAATGAAATCATTCAAATTAGCATTACTAACGCTTACCACTGCACTGCTTTTACAAGGGTGTGGTGATGATAACGATAGCTCACCATCCACATCAGTACCTGATCAATCAGATATCGACACCAATATTGTTGGTTTTTGGAACCAAGACGGTGGCAATGACAACAACTTGAGCGCTATATCTTTTATGAGTGACGGCACTTATGTGCAAGTGCAGGTTGACAATGAATCGCTGGTCGATGATCCAGAAGGCGGCCTAGAATGGGGGACCTATGAGATTAATAGGAAAACTGGCAAGCTGACCACCACACAGCTATTTGATGAAAATGGTGATGTGGGACTGTCAGAAGATGTCGATTACTTTGCTAGCGTTGTTGATGGCAAGCTGGTCATTGAGGCCGATGATAACGAAAACGGCGTCATCGATAGTGATGAACAATATCAGTTTTCAGAAATCAAACCCGACGGCATCGTAGGCGCTTGGAGCTTTGATGATGTAGATGATACGGATGATGAGCTGATTGGCGTGGCTTTTTTAGATAATAATCAGTACGTTCATGTACAAGTGAGCTCGGATCTCTCAGTTGATAACGATGAAAACGGTCTTGAATGGGGCACTTATGCCATCAACCCATCCACCAATCAACTCACAACCAACCCAACCTTTGATAGTAATGCTGGAAAGGGACTCTCAGAACAAAGCACACGTTACGCGCGCGTGACTGATGATGAGCAGCTCATTCTTGATGTCGATGACGATTCATTTAGCTTTTCAAGAACTGCGGTTAAAGGAACAGTCGATGCGCAGATGCTATCAGGGTTGTGGCGCATGGATTTGGGCAATGAGGAGCTAGTGACCTTGTCTTTCTTGGACGATGGCACCTATGTGCAGACGCAAGTAACAGGTACGACTTCTTCGAGAGGCTCTAATAATGGTATCGAATGGGGTGAATACTCGCTAAACAATAACGAACTGAAAGTCGATGAGATCGTTTATGATGGTAATGGTACGTCCGGCCTATCAGACGACGTGTTAAGAACAGTGCAAATCTCTGATGATACGCTGACGTTAGGTGTTGATGAAGACGGTGATAAGGTTATAGAAAGCGATGAGCTATATACCTTCTCAAAAGCCGAGTCTGAAAATGAGCTAGGTATTTGGAAGGCACAAGCAAGTCAGGTTAATGATGAGCTAGTACTGTTTGGTTTTTTAGATGATCAAACGTTTTTCCATATCGAAGTCGATCAAGAGTTGCCTTATGAATACAGTACTGTGCCACTTGCTGGGATGGACTGGAATACTTATACTTTAGGCAATAATGGCTTGTTTACTCTTGGGCAGTCATTGTATAGTAGTACAGGTGGTGACGATTTATCGTTTTTCTACCAGATGAATGTCAATGTCAAAGACGATACTCTGACCTTTAGGGCCTATTCAGATCAGACATCAGTAAATAACGATGATGGCGAAACCGTTGTTTTTGATCGTCAGTAATCATTAAAAAAAACCTATAATACAAAACTCAGCTTATCCATTGATAAGCTGAGTTTTTATTTGGATAGCTCGCTTTTTGCCTTACTTCTTCGACAGCGCTCCGAACAATACACCACATTGTCCCAATCCTTCTCCCATTTTTTACGCCATGTAAAGGGGCGCTGGCAAACTGGGCATATTTTCTTAGGTAGGTTTGCCTTTTTATGGGCCATGATTTACCTCATTATTTGTATACGTAACGATAGCAAGCTACTTGCTCCACACTGGCGAGCGCACTACGCCACCTGTTTTACTACTAATGGTATAGCTACTACCACCGGTTAAAGAGCGTATCACCAAACTGCCACTTGTCTGTGCGCCTATTGGCGACTGGCGTGTCGGGTACACCGCGTATTGACCAGAGGGAGACAGTTTTGCCGGCTCGTCGAGTCCGGTCTCAGCTAAATTGGTGACTTGACCTGTCGTTAAGCTTATCACTGCCGCCTGCCGACCATTGAGATAGCCCATCTGCTTACCATCTAAGCTCAATTGCGGACTAGCAGCGTAGCCACCAGTCGCTATAGGCGCAGCCTTGCCAGTAGCAAAGTCATAGCGATACAGACGCGGATGCCCTGCCCGGACTTTGTCACTGACATAGACAAAGCTTTGCCCGTCGCTGGCGTAGCTTGGCTGCACCTCAGTACTCGGTAGCGTCGTCAGCTGTCTGGTGCTACCATCAGCTAAATTCAGCTCATAGATATCAGCATTACCGCTGACTGTTGAGCTATAAAGCAGCTTTTTTCCATCGGGTGAGAATGCTGCTGATAGATTACTGCCATTGCTATTGACGATAAGGTTATGAGTCTGGTTGCTACGATCGTAAATATAAATCTTTGGGCTTTGACGCGGCGCTTGTTTGCTATAAGCGAGTAGCTGACCATCTGCCGACCAAGCTGGCGAATACAGATAGCCGCCCAGCTGCGCAATGACTTGTCTGCCTGTACCATCAGGGCGGATACTATATAGCGTTGATACTTTGGCAGCGCCTACCCCTTTTTCTTCGATATAAGCGATATGTCCTTGTCGATCTATAGCGGACATATTGGCGGTTAAGGGGCTAAGAGCAACTGGCCTAGCATTCTTCTTTAGGTCAGCATTTGGTAGCGTTTGGCAGGCGCTCAAAATCGTTAAACTGGCTATAGCAGTAATAAGCGCTACAGTGGAGGTCGACGGTTTAATCAGGAGCAACATACTATATATCTCAATAAATGTTTCTATTAGTTTACCCTATAACTTTATGCGTTTTTACATAAAAAAAGCCCCGCTTGTTAGCGAGGCAATTTTATAGTTTTACTTTTAGCTCTAGTTGCTTTTTGGATCTTAGTGCTTTGTATATTCTGCTCTAGAAACCACTAGCATCAGTACCCTAATTATATTAAAGACCAATCGAACTATTTAGCAACTGCTTTAAAATGAGCCACTTGATTATCATTACGAATCGTCAAAATAGGCACATTATTCGCATTTCTGTTTAGGCTATATTTGCCTTGTACGGTTGCCATAGTCGCCGTGTCAAAGCTAGCTTGTGGCTCAGGGCACGCTTTCATAGTGCTCATTACGTTACCTAGCTGCACACTGTTATCAACGACGCGATAAGTGCCACCGATATTATTACAAGTATTCATGAAGCTAACGCGTTGGTTACCATTGTCTTTGAAGAAGTTCAAAGTCAGCGGGTTGTTTGGCATAGTAAATAGCTGAGTGACTTTTTCGCCATTAGCGCGTTTGGCATCTACTAATTGCCAGTTATAGGCTTCTAATGCGTCAACAGTTAGCGGCTGAGCGACTGGAGCTGTTACGCTAGGAGTGGTTTGGCAACCAGCAAGCGTACCAACTGCTAGCGTGGCGGCCATAGCTAATTTAGTCATATTTTTCATATTCTCTCCCAATATTAAGTATTGAACAATAACTGCTTAATAGTAATAAGTTTTTATAATGATAAGTTTATACATTTATTCGTCTTGCTAAACAGTGCCACTATTATGCCTAACGACATTGTCACTGTCATCAATAGTTGAGTATATAGTTAGCCCATTCTTTGTTCCACTTTTGAGGGGTTTTGCTAACGACTCTTGCTAGTTGTACTATTAGCTGCTAACTAGTTGCCCTCTTAGAACTTTTCTTTGTGTCGTAGCCTCTTTATTATAGTACCTCTCACCGTAACGCTAACCTAAAAAAACCTCGCTAGCTAGCAAGGCTTAATAGAACTTGAAACTAATAAAATAGACTCTGTAAGCGGTAACATCAACTTTGAATAAGTCACTTTTGAGTTATTAGCTCATTGAGTGGTCTTAAATGACATCGGTACCAGTAATATTTGGCTCAGCAGTGGGCTGAGTTGCTAATGATTGGCAACCTGCTAAAACGCTGACTAAAGCGATGCTAGTCATTAATAATTTGATGGTGTTTTTCATTTGAACTCCTAATATTAGTACTGAATGAGTTTATTGCTATCATTATTAAGCAATGACAACTGTAGTACTCAACGTTGCCTTGGTTAATAAATTTAACTTAACTAGGTTCTATTAACTACTATCTTTGTCATTGCTATAAGTTACTTAGTGTTAATACTTAGATTTTATTGTAACAAGAGCTATTCAAGTGCATTCTTTTTCAAAGCGGCGTAACCAGCCAAACGTTTGCGCTCAGCATCATCAAACAACTGTTTTTCTAACTGGATGATTTGAGTTTGTGCCTGCGCCTTGTCAGCGGTTTGAGCCAGAACTTTCTGCTTTTGGCTTTGTAGCTGCTGAAAACGCTGATCGAAGTTGGCATCTTGCTGATCGACTTGGGCCAGCCTTGTGGCCGCAGCCTCCCCTACTAGCTCACGGCGCATATTATACAGTGCTTCAGGCGATGCGCCTTTCGCTTTCATTTCCTGAGTACGCGCCATCAGCTCGCCTAGGTTGGCTTGCTGCTCGATATTGGCTTTGATAGCGTTATCGGGCATACGGCTAATGTAGTCTTGCCGTACCGCTTGTTTTTGTGCCTCCGAGAGTTGCTGGTTTTGGTTGATTCTGACCATCTCCATACTATAGTCGTCGTACTCCTCCTCGCTACTAAAAAAAGCGACAATCGTCTCTTGGGCAAAAAACTGCTGGCGCAGCTGAGCCACATCTTGTCTTTGCTGCGATACGGCATTCAAATCTAACTGACCACTTTTAGTCGCTTGCAGTTGCAAATTGCCATAGCGCTTCTCTATATCGGGAATGGCTTTTAGGTAGGCGACATACTGATTAAAGATAGCGACTGCCTGACTAGCAGCCGGCTCTGGGGTATGATGACGGATATAGCTCTCAACGCGAGCATAAATAGTGGCTTCATCCTCTTCACCAAGCGCTGATAAAAAATAATCAAATAAACGCCGTAAACCCTCAGTCACCACTAATTGCTTATTTTCATCGATGATAATCTCGCCATCGACATCTGTGCCTCGCAAGGATCGCGGTAAACTTTCCAGACCCGTAGTAAAAGGGCTTGTTTGCGGCGCTAGCGCCTCATCACCTTTACCAGGATCTGACATAGCTGTCATCGAACTGCCACTGTCATTATCGGCAGCGCTAACCGCCGCTGTCATCGGCTCAGCAGCGCTTGGGTCCGGCTTAAACCAAACAATGACTGCAATAACACCTATCACAAGAGCAAGAATAATGAGCAGGCCATAAGGAAAACGGCGTTTATTGGATGTCATAGCGATTCTTTGCCTATTTACTATTTAGATTGAAGACATAGCTTAGTTTATTTTACGAGCAAGCAGGGTCAACCGAGTTGACCCTGTTTAGTGTGGTTTGCACGAATTTAATGTTAATGCTGCCACTATAGGCGTGATAGCGAATTACATGCCTGCTTTTTTCAGACGATTGGCCTGATCGCGGTAGACTGTCTTGGGGTTAGGCTGACCCCAAGCGACTAAACCTAGCATTTGGTTAACCGAGTCTAAGTGATTCATTTTATAATCATCACGGATAACGTAACCCAACCGACTAGAGCAAGCTGATACTAAGCCATCATTAGGATCATCATAAGCCTGTGATGTCGCTAACATGACATAATCAATAGGATCGAGGGCATTGGTCACTTGACCGACACCGCTGAAGGAATAGTAGCTAATGCCATTGACTTTAGTTGCGGTTGGCTGACCACAGTAGCTAGTCGGCATCGCTGCTGAGAATTCGCGGTTAAAGTCTTTTGTGTAATCCGTCGTTAAGGCCGTTACCGCACCAAAACTATACTGCTCTTGCAACTCGTCAATAGGAATGCCGGCGTTTAGATCCATAAAATTACCTAAAAAGCCAAATAGCGTTAAAGCGGCTTTGGTCGCAGTATTGTACTCACCATTGACTCTGTCATTATCAATCTGCTCAACCACCCAATCCGCTAATGCTGCGCCTTGACCAGGACTGGCAACCGCCGTCACTGAAGCGACATACTGCGGCGCAACGCCAGCGACATAGCGGATATCGTGTCCACCGTGACTGTGCCCGAGCAGATTAACTTTTGGGCTGCCGGAGACGGCGCTGATGGTTTTGACTTGCTGCAATAACTGCTCACCGCGCACTCGGCTATCGTTAAAGGATGAGGTCTTAGTGGCATAAACTTGCGAGCCACCTTGCATTAAGGTTTGCGGAATACCATAAAAATAATCGATGCCTAACAGTTTAGTAAAACCGACTAGGCCATGAGTCATTACTAACGGATACTTGGTATCAGTATGGCTTGAGGTCCACCATTTGCTATCTACTTTTTGACAGCCAGTAGCATTGGCACAGTTATAGAAACTGCCAGCAGCTTGCGCTGATGTTGCTGGCATAGCCATTAATAAAGCGCTAGTACCTAAGGCACTTAGCAGAGGTAGCATTTTGTTTTTTGATACTGCGAAAAGAGAGGTTTTGAGAGTCATGAGCACATCCTTGTTATTGTTAAGATTTATCGGTCTTTGTATAAGCTCAATAACATAAACTACTGAGCACAAACTATTTAGTCGCAATCAGTAGCCGCTCGCAAAAACCTATGCCAATCCATTTGGCATTTAAATTACATTACTCATATACTTTGTAATAATCAATTGACAATAAGTACTTTTTTAAAAACTGGTAGGTCAATAGTCGACTTTTGATGATTAAATAGACATTGTGATTCATACACACTGTCTCCATATAGTGTGCAATAAACCTCTTCAATCCTTAAATAGCATGTTTATGCTATAATCAGGGCACTCTAAATCTTTAACTGTAAGTATAAGAATATGATAAAAAAATCTCTCATTCAGTCTCCTGAAGCCTTAGATAAAATGCGTGTCGCAGGCAAGCTCGCCAGCGACGTCCTTGTTATGCTCGATGAGCATGTGAAAGTCGGCGTCAGCACCGAAGCGCTCAACCAAATCGCTCATGATTATATTGTCAATGAGCAACAAGCGATTCCGGCACCGCTGAACTATAATGGCTTTCCAAAGTCTATCTGTACTTCTGTCAATCATGTGGTCTGTCACGGTATCCCTACCGAGAGCAAGCTCCTTAAAGACGGCGATATTATCAATATCGATGTTACGGTCATCAAAGACGGCTACTACGGCGACACCTCGAAGATGTGGATCGTGGGTAATGGCTCTATTATGGCTGAGCGTATCTGTAAGGTCGCACAAGATGCGCTCTACGCAGGTATGAGCGTAGTAAAAGACGGCGCGCGTTTGGGCGATGTTGGCGCGGCTATCCAAGAAGTGGTCGAGCCTGAACGTTTCAGTATCGTGCGTGAGTTCTGTGGTCATGGTATCAGTAATGAGTTTCATCACGAGCCGCAAGTAATGCATTATGGCAAAAAAGGCACGGGCTTTGAGCTGAAGACGGGCATGACTTTTACTATTGAGCCGATGATTAACCAAGGTACTTGGCAGACCAAGATATTGCCGGATGAATGGACGGCGATTACCAAAGATCGTAAGCTCTCGGCACAGTGGGAGCATACGATGGTAGTCACGGACAATGGCTGCGAGGTCTTTACTACTCGTCCCGAAGAAGATTTGAGTTTTTTGACTCAGTAGTTGCATAAATAAAAGATCGCTTACGCGGTCTTTTTTTTGCGGTTGATTTATACTTTATAGTATTAAAACCCTCATAATAGTATTACACCCCTCATAGTATTACAGCCCTCGGTTTTCGATTTCTAAGTATTTGGTTTATGGGATAACGATCATGTTCACTTGCGATGTTGCATCTCTCTATATTACGCCGTTACCAGCATTAGCACCGCCTAATGAGTCAGCAGGCACGCCTTTATTGGTCGTTAATGATCCCAACAAACACTCCTTGTTAGGTATCCCTGAGTGGTTAGCGCAGATCAATGAAGATATCAGCCGGGCGCTTGAGCGCGGTGTCAATATCAGACCATTAGTCGCAGCGCGTGCCTGTGCTATCGATGAGCTCTTGAGCAGTCTTTTTTTATGGTTCGAATTGGAGCAGACGGATCTGGCACTATTTGCTGTTGGCGGCTATGGCCGCGGTGAGCTGTCTTTGTATTCAGACATCGATATCTTATTACTCGCTCCCAATGCAATCCGCGCAGAGGTCAGTACTAAAATAGATCGCTTAGTCGCTATGCTTTGGGATGTTGGCCTTGAGCCGGCGCTTGCTGTGCGTAGCGTTGATGATTGCTTAGAAGCCGCTCAGGATCACACAGTCGCCAGCTCCTTGCTTGAAGCTAGACTACTCATAGGCAATAACGATCTAAAAGACACGCCTATCGCCGTCGTTAATAAGCTATGGTCGCAGCTCGACTTTTATGAGATCAAAATCAAAGAAGCCAAAAACCGTTATCTACAGCACAATGCTACCGAATACAATCTTGAGCCGAATATAAAAACAGCCCCTGGCGGTCTGCGTGATATTCATATTATCGGCTGGGTGACTAAACGCTATTTTCGTGTCGGTAAGCTCTATGACTTAGTGCAGCAAAACTTCTTGACTGAAAAAGAGTTTGATGAGCTCAGCTTTGCCGAGAGTTATATCTGGCAAATACGCCATCATTTGCATGAGCTGACCGGCCGTAATGAAAATAGGCTGTTGTTCGATTATCAGCGTGATATCGCTAGGCTTATGGGTTATGAGACTCAGCCTGATGACGAGCCCAATGCAGCGGTCGAACGTTTTATGCGCGATTACTATCGCTGCGCTATGCAGATATCGACTTTGTCTGAGATGCTCATCAATCATTATTTTGAGACTATCATAGAGCCGCATCTGCCTGAAGAGGAGCGCCCAAGCAAGCGCCCCTTAAACGCGCGTTTCAATCAAATCGGCGATCAAATCGCTATCGCCCATCATCGTGTGTTTGCTCAACATCCGGAAGCGATATTAGAGATGTTCTTACTCATGGGGCAGCAAGGGATAAAAAAAGTCCGCACCCATACGCTGCGCGCGCTCAAAGTTGCTGCTCGAGGTATTGACCAAAACTATCGTGACACGCCTGAGCATCAAGCGCTGTTTTTGGCTAATCTTAAAGAGCAAAACTATCTATTCCATCGCTTGCGAACGATGAACCGTTACGGCGTCTTAGGTAATTATATCCCTTCTTTTGCGCAAGTAACGGGGCTGATGCAGTACGACTTATTCCATCGCTATACGGTCGATGCGCATACGCTGTTTTTGATTCGCATTTTGCATCGCTTCACCGATGACAGGTTTCAACAAGACTTTCCGCTAGTTAGCGCTATCTTTCAGCGCATTGAACGTAAAGAGATTTTAGTGCTCGCGGCGATGTTCCATGATATTGCCAAAGGTCGCGGCGGTAATCATAGCGAGCTTGGGCAAACCGAATCGATCGAGTTTTGCCTTAAGCATGGTATGAGCTTAGCGGATGCTAACCTGGTGGGCTGGCTGACACGCTATCATTTACTGATGTCGATGACCGCGCAAAAAAAGGACATCTCAGATCCTGATGTGGTGACTGTATTTGCCGATCTTGTCAGTAATGTCACGCACCTCAATCATCTGTATGTACTCACCGTTGCCGATATGAATGCCACTAATCCACAGCTCTGGAACAGCTGGCGCGCCAGTCTCATGAAGCAGCTGTACTCGCAGACGCGGCGTATATTGCGCGCTGATATTGACGCTCCTACCAACCGTCAAGACATGATTCGTGCCACTCGTAAGCAAGCTATGCAAATGCTTGACTCAGCAGACAATCAGCATATGAACCGTGAAGAGGTGCTAAGGCTGTGGGACGACTTGGGTGATGAGTACTTTTTGCGAGAGATTGCTGAGGATATTCTTTGGCATACCGCCGCAATTTTGGCGCATCCGCCGATTGGTCGGGCCTCAGATGCTGATAGTGCGCCTTTGGTAGTGCTGCGTGAGCACCGGGAGCTGGCGCTGGATGCGGTACAAGTATTTGTCTATACCCAAGATCAGGATAATCTATTTGCAGTAACGATGGCGGTCTTTGATCAGATGAATTTGGATGTGTTAGATGCTCGTATTATCACTGCTACACGTGATTTTGCTTTGGACTCTTACGTCTTACTCGATCGTAGCGGTACTTTATTGACGGAAGCCGACGAGCAAGAAGAGTTAAAGCAGCGTTTAATCGATGCGTTCAAAGATCCTAGCGCTCCGAAATTAACCAGCAAGCGCCTGCCTCGGCAATTGCTGCATTTTGATATCCCAACGACGATTAGCTTTGAGTTCAATGAAGCTTCTAATCAGCACATCATGAGCTTACAGACGCTCGATCAACCAGGGCTACTGGCACGTGTGGGTCAAGTATTCTTGCAGCAAAGTATAGAAGTGCACGCCGCTCGTATTACTACGTTAGGCGAGCGTGCTGAAGACATGTTTTATATTAGTGACCAAAACGACGCCCCTTTATCTAACAGTATGTTAGCTACCCTAAAGGAGGCATTGATAGCCAGTCTGAGCGTTCGCCTAGATCATAGCTAATTTAGTTATCGCTAATAATCAGTTATTGCTGATAAGATAAATAGAAAGGATAGTGACCGCTACTTGTGAGACCATGCTGATGAGCGAAAGCTTTTATGAGTCAATACTATGACAGCGTACTTCTATAAATGATGTCATCAGCGACATCATTGAGCTCATCTTCAGCTAGCTCTAATGGCAAGACATCAGCTTGGGTTTGCTGCTGCAAAATCAGCCTCCCCGCATCGATTTCATGATTGAGTAGCGTATGTAGGCTCACTAGCCGTAACTGGCGATGATTGTTCTCGTAGATGCGCTGTAGCGAAAGGGGTGCCTCAGCATGAACGTCAGGAAACAGACTATACGAGGCTAAAATCATCATCTCATTAAAAGACTGCTCTCGCTTCAGCTGCGCTCTATGTATCTTATTTTGTATCAAATTAGCAAGATTACCCTTAAAGACAAAAGCGGCGATAAAGACTAAGGTTTGCAAGGCAAATATCAGCACATATTGCTGCAAAGACAGCGATACACTGAGCATTTTGCTCGCCAGCATTAGCACGAGCGCTACGACAACATAGCTGACTAACTGCCAAAGCAGCCACATCATTACGCTATTATCACCGAACCAAAAGACCTGCCGCTCTTTGAGCTCAATGAGACGTTGGTGCGCCTGCCACCACTGCTGCTCACGACTCTTTAATTGCTCACATACTTTACTCGCTTGTTTTGAGTCGTCATCATGCTCTACTGCTGTGCTTGCGATATTATCCAACTCTATACCGCTAATACTATTAGGTTTAGAAGCTTTGTAACTTTTAGTCATAATTATCAAATCCTCTAAAAAGCACAGTAGTTATTGATTATCGTCTTAGATATTATCGGTTAGAAGGTCAGTGATCGCCAACAGCTTTGAATGGTAGAGGTGTACTATCTTTGCTATATCAACAGGTAATAACCATCATAAGAAAAAGACAAAAAATAAGAGAGGTGCTACACTGCGCTAATGTTATTTTTCTTTATAACTTTATTATTAATTGTCTATTATAGTTACTGCGCTTATGAATCACAACTTACAAGCCTTACACCCTTATCCTTTCGCTAAAATGAGCGATTTGCTTGCTAACAGCAAGCCAAACCCGAGCTACAGCGAAATCAAGCTTGGTATTGGTGAGCCAAAACACGCGCCGCCCGCCTTTGTTTTGGACGTTTTACAGCAAAATTTGGACAGTTTAAGCCGTTATCCCACTACTAGTGGCTCTTTTGAGCTGCGACAAACGATAGCTCATTGGTTAGAAAAGCGGTTTTTTCTACGTCATGTCGATGCTTACGATCAAGTGCTGCCAGTGATGGGCACTCGTGAAGCTATCTTCAGCTTCGTACAAGCCGTGGTCAATCATAGTGAAGAGACGCCGCAGCCGACGGTAGTCATGCCCAATCCTTTTTACCAGATTTATGAGGGAGCGACACTGCTGGCCGAGGCGACGCCTTATTTTGTTCCTTGTACATTAGAGAATGATTTTAAGGGTGACTATCGTTCGGTACCTGTCGAGGTTTGGGCGCGCACTCAGCTGCTGTTTATCTGTAGTCCAAACAATCCAACCGGCTCAGTGATGAGCTTGGACGATTGGGAATTTATCATGCGTTTATCTGATAAATATGGCTTCATCATTGCCAGTGATGAGTGCTATAGCGAGCTGTATTTTGACGAGCCCCCTATCGGCTTATTACAAGCTTGTACTGCGTTTGGTCGGGATGATTTTAGGCGCTGCATCGTTTTTCATTCATTGTCCAAGCGCTCAAACTTGCCCGGTCTACGCTCAGGCTTTGTCGCTGGTGACGCGACCCTCCTAAACTCCTACTTACAGTATCGCACTTATCAAGGCTGCGCGATGCCTATCCCCCATCAGCTCGCATCGATTGCGGCGTGGCAGGATGAAAAGCATGTCGCTCATAATCGAGCGCTGTATAAAGAAAAATTTGCCTTGTGGATGGCAGAGCTTGGCGACTTATTAGAGCTGCGGATGCCGGATGCTGGGTTTTACTTTTGGGTCAAAGTGCCAGAACTATTTGCTGGAGACGATGAAGCTTTTGTAAAAGCGCTCTACGAGCAAGCAAATATTCATGCTCTAGCCGGGCGCTATTTATCCCGCGAGATCAATGGCAAAAATCCAGGGCAAAGGTATGTGCGTTTGGCGCTTGTCGCGAGCGTAGAAGAGAGTCGCGAGGCGATTGATCGTATTCGTCAATTACTGACCACTTCTCCTAGTACCGACTAATGAGCAAGCAACGTTCGAGCTGATATTTTTAATTAATCCTTAATACCCTTTATGTTATTAAGGATTATTTTTTATATAATGCTATAGTAATAGGATAAAGATCTTATTTACTATAGCGAATTAATAACGCTATCACGGATGATGCCATGATCCCTCTTGATTTTACCCAGCCGCCATTTGATGTGTTGAGCTTAGCGGAACGCCAAAGTATCAGAAAACACACCCAAATACGTTATTTAGCAGCCGATGAGCGCTTGACAGATAATGATCTAAGCTACTTTTACGTAGTGATAAAAGGTCAAATTGAGCAGACCTACGCAGGCGACTTTGTTGCTGCCTACTTCGGTAGCAATCACTCCGACCACTTTCACAGTAACGACTGGTTCGATAGCCGCCGTACGCCTAAAAAGGCAAAAAACACTAGCTCATCTCCTTCCTTTTATGACTACCGTGCCCGTGAGGATACGCTACTCTTACAAATCGATGGCGCGGCTATCGATAAGATTAGTGCTCAGAACCATTTAGTGCGTCAGCTCCTCTCTGATAAATTACCCGAAAAGCTAAAAGCCTTACAGCAGCGTCAAGGCACTAAGTCACAAAACCTATCGCTGAGTAATAGCGGCTACACGGCCCAGCAAGAAGTACAGCAGATCATGCTACAACCAGTGACCGATGTGACTTTACTCCCAGTACATATCGTTGAGGCCGCAACTAGCCTACAACAAGCGGCAAAAGTCATGACCGAAGTTGGTATGAAGCACGTGTTAGTACGTCCACTAATAGATGTCGCCGAGGACTTTAATGACAGCCAGCTAGGGGTTTTGACTGATGCTGACATTTGCCGAGCTGTCAGCGATCAGCGAGATCCAGCAACCACCTCTTGCCAAGACTACGCCAGCTTCAATTTACGTACTATCAACGCCGATAGTGAGATTGGCGATGCGTTGTTGACCATGACGCGCTATCGTATTCACCGGCTACCCGTCATCGATAATAATGGTCAAGTCGCTGGTATCTTGGGTCAAAGCGATATGCTTGCCTATATCGGCCAGCACTCACAGCTGATCAGTATCCAGATCGAGCAAGCTAAGGATTTTGCTAGTATTGATACCGCTGTTGAGCTAATTGGACGCTATATTCGTGCTCAGCAGCAAAACGGAGTCAAGATTGGTAACGTCAGTCGTATGGTACAGACGCTTAATGCGCAAGTATTTACTAAACTGTGGCAGCTTATCGTGCCTAGCGAGGTCTTGGAAAACACTTGTGTGATCGTTATGGGGTCTGAAGGACGCGGCGAGCAAATCATGCGTACCGATCAGGATAATGCACTAATCATACGCGATGGCTTTAGCCATCCGCAGCTGGCGCAGTTCGCTGATACCTTCAATCATCAGTTAGCGGCTCTAGGTTACCCGCTGTGTGACGGCAATATTATGATGACCAACCCAATGTGGCGACAACCGCTACAAGAGTTTACAGCGCAGATCAGCCGATGGTTTCAGAATACTGATCCTATGCACGCTATCTATCTATCCGCGATACTTGATAGCGAGTATGTTTGCGGCGATGAGACGCTACTGACTCAAATTCGTGACCATCTCAAAGTCGCGCATCGTCACTCAGATCCTATGTTTGTGCGGCAATTCGCGCGCGCGGCATTACAGTTTGGAGATGTTAATCAGTGGTGGCAACGGCTTGCGCCTTTATTGGGTAAGACGAATGATACAAGTATCGATCTCAAAAAGTCTGGCCTATTTCCTTTAGTCCATGGTATTCGCAGTATGGCATTGGAGTATGACATCCTGCATGTGCCCAGTACTAGAAATCGGCTAAAGGCGCTAGCGCAAGCTGGAGTACTGACTCAAGAGCGAGCCACCACTTTGGGCGAAGCATTAGAGTTCTTTATGGGTCAGCGGTTGGCAGTGGCGCTCGCTACTGATGATAAGTATGCTCGGCAAGTCGACCCTATGACGCTATCGGCGCTTGAGCGCGATGTACTAAAAGAGTGCTTGGCGGTAGTAAAGAGCTTTAAGAATCAGCTACGCCAGCACTATCAGCTCGAGATCGGTTAAGGCAAAATTAAACGGTCTAAGCGCTTTACTGCTTATTTACAACCACTATCATTAAGAAGCAAACGCTTATGAGTTGGCTCAAGCAATTATCAAACCAATGGCGAAAGACACAGCTACAGCGAGCGGAGCTAAGCTCAATGTTTGAGCCGCCTATAAAAGAGCAATGGGTGGCGATAGATTGTGAAATGACGGGTCTCAATCCTCGCAAGCATCACTTGCTCTCGGTCGCCGCCATTCACATCAACGGCGATACTATCGATACTGGTAACGGTCTGCATCTGGTATGTCGTCCGCCAGTCATGCCCGATCGCGATACTATCATCATTCATGGTCTACGTAGCGCCGATGTTGCTCAGGGTATGAGCTATGAAGAGATGCTCGCAATGCTACTACCCTTTATCAATAATCGCCCTATCGTTGGGTTTTGTCCGCAGCTAGACACCGCTTTTTTGAATCCATTAATCAAGCAATACATGGGTACTACCCTACCTAATGAAGTGCTTGATGTTAGACGCTTATACAGTCAGCGTATGGGCGATCGCGATCCCAATACGCCTAACGCTTCACAGCAATTATCCAAGATACTTGCTCATTACAATATTCCTGAATTTGGTAGCCACGACGCCTATAATGATGCGCTGATGACTGCTATGGCTTTTTTGCATGTACGCTAAAAGTGCTGTTTCAACCTTTATTTTGTGCGCTTTTTAAGACTCACATAGACACTCATGTTACTATAAGCCGTTTTATGATTTAAGCTCAGATGCCTCATGACCCTATTCTCTAGACTCTCAAGTTTTGCTTCTATTTCAAGCGCTACTACTAGCCATCAGCATTTAGGAGTATTAGCGTGCGCCATTCTCACTTTGATGCCGCTTACTTCACAAGCAGCGCTACCTGCCTCTATTGAGGCGGCATTAAATAAAGCCGAGCTAAGCCCTGATACGATCAGTATCTTCATTACCCCACTCGGTGATAAAACCAATAGTCGTTTGCCCCCTATCATAAAAGTCATCGATAGCAATACTGAGGGTGATGGCGCTACTGTTGGTAGTCTTGATACTGAAGCAGTAGCTGTAACCAACGCGGCTCAAAGCGCTAATAATAATAGCAATAATAAAGGCGCCAATTCAGCTATCACCATCGACAAACAAGCCATTCAACAACAAAACCGTAAGCTGCAAGCTTATACCGATGACCCTTATACTTATCAAAGCTTAGAGAATCCACCGCCGATACTGACAATCGATGAAAGCCGCACCGTTCGCTATAACGAGACTGAAGATGCTGCCAAACGCCAACTTACACCACTGATTAGCCATAATATCGATATCCCGCGTACCCCTGCCAGCACTATGAAGCTGATCCCTAGCTTTGTGGCACTCGATACGCTAGGCGCGGATTTTGTTTGGTTTACTCGGGTCTATCACACTGGCATCATCCTTGGTGATACACTGCAGGGCGACTTGATCATTCAGGGAAGCGGCGACCCAAAAATGACACATGAGCGCTTAGAGCAGCTACTCTATCAAGTGCAAAAAACCGGCATTCGGCGTATTGACGGCGATATCATTGTCGATAGCTCGATATTCAATAACGTCAGTAAAGATCCCGCTGCTTTCGATAACGCCCCTTTGCGGCCTTATAATGCTAGTCCGGATGGATTTTTAGTGAATTTTAATAGTCTTGCTATTAGGACGTATCCTTTGGCAGATGGACAGGCGCAGCTCGCTTATACGCCGCAATTGGCAAATTACCAGCTGCCAAGTCAAATAGATACTCGTAGTGCCAGCTGCTCGCAGGCTCGTAACAGCCTAGCGCCGCGCTGGCAACAAGACAAACTATCTCTCAATGCTAAGCTGCCAGACAGCTGCGGTGAGCATGTCTTCTATGTCAATTACCCCGACGCCAAAGAGTTTGCTGCTCGTGTCATAGCGGCAAAATGGCAGGCGCTCGGCAATACGCTTAGTGGAGACGTACTGAGTCAAGAAAAACCCTACGCAGCGTATCATTCGCATGTTGGCTTATCTTCTTTGCCTTTATCGCCGTTACCGCTAGTCAGTTATCCATCCTACAACCTGGCGCAGCAAATATACGATATCAATCACTTCTCTAATAATGTGATGACTGAGCAAGTGGCGTTATCTATCGGTAGCTATCATAAAGCTAAGCGCGCAGTTACTACCGATACGAATAACAGCGCCGCAAATAGCAGCGCTGTTATTGGGCAGACTATAACTGACGTTAATATTACTAAGCCAAACGCCTCTAGCCTCTATCAATTTGGGCAAGCAACAGCGACTGATTACCCGCAGGCATTAGCGCGGATCAATGACTGGTGGCAAACTAATTTGACCACTGCCCCGCCGTATCTGACCAATGGTTCAGGACTATGCCGCGATTGCACGGTGACTGCCGCCAATCTAAATGAGCTTTTGAGCTTTGCTTACCATCATCCAAGCTTCGATGCTTACGTCAACTCATTAGGCGTCGCTGGCGTAAGTGGAACGATTATGCATCATAGTGAGCGCTTGCCGGAATCAAAGGCTATTGGCCGAGCTTGGATAAAAACCGGAACTTTAAACAATGTCACCGCCATGGCAGGTTATGTCAAAGGACAGTCCGGACAAGATTATGCGGTAGTCGGCTTGATTAATACCGACGGGGCGCTAAATCCTTATCTGGCTCGCCCAGTACTCGATGCTATGCTTGATTGGACTGCAAAGAGGTAATTTGAGCTGAGTGTCCTTATCTCAGACTTAACTTGATTTTGTAGATACCTTTAGACAATTGGGAATAGAGTTATCTTTTTATATAGGCAAACTACACAGGCAAAGTTATGTCGCGCAAATCCGCAAACTTAAGTAAATCTAAGGCTCAGTCAGTGATTAGTCCATCGGCATCACCAGTCAAAATCACGCCGTACTTAGGATTTTTTATGCTGGGCTATATTCTTGCCAGCGCTTTATTAATGCTGCTGCAAACGCAAATTGCGCTCAATCCACAATTAGTGACTTTACTGTCTATCTTAGTGGGTGCCTTTATTGCGGTGCACAAATTCAGCAAATACCATCGCCGGGCGCTACGTAAAGATGAGATAATCAAACTAGCAGTTGGTGGTACAGGCGTCGTCTGGTTGATGAACGCGCTTTACTTTTTTGCCATTTGGCTATGGTTGTTTGATGACGCCAATCGGCAAGTATTTATAGAAATGAGCCTGCAGCAACCGCTGCCTTTATTGGCCGCTTTAATCGCGATCATGCTGCTTACTTTTATTAGCGCTGGTATTGGTATTTGGCTATTTAATCGCTTGTTTGCATCCAAGTGATCAATCCACTCAACAATCAAGCAACCCTTTAAAAGTTTATGCTATAAGCTCATTTTTATTAGTTTACAGCTATAACTGGTACTTACTACAAAATTTTTACCCTACTGCGCTACAAAATCCGTTAGGCTAATTGACCCTCTCACTGCCATTAATGAATAGCTATACCTGAACAATAGCTAGCAAAAATATAGACAGCGTATAAATAGGAATAATCATTATGGATATGCTATTTTTTGACGATATAGAAAAGCTGGCACGTATTGTCCTGACCGCGGTACTGGTCTATATCTTAATTGTCGTCACCACTAAAGTCTCAGGCAAGCGCTCAACCTCGCAGCTCAATAACTTTGACTGGATCGTTACGGTTATGATCGGCTCATTGGGCGCTAGTACGATCTTGCTCAAGGACATCCCGTTCATTGAAGGTGGTGCTTCTATTTTAACCTTGTACGTTTTACAGTATTTGGTGACCAAATACGCTGCTTACTCGCCTTACTTTGGCCGTCTTATTCTCTCTGAGCCGCGTATTTTGTTTTATCAAGGAGAGTTTTTGACAACGGCGATGCTCGAAGAACGGCTCACTCGACAGGAGCTTGAAAGTGCGATGCGCAAAGAAGGCATCCACAATATAAAGGATGTCGAAGCTATCATCTTAGAGTCTGATGCTATGCTCAGTGTCATCCCCAAAAATCACGATGGTCCTAATGACTCCGACAACACTGATCCTAGTGACACTTTAGAGCCGCTTATTCGGCAGCCGTAATGAGCTCAGCACGAGGATATCACTTGTAGCCTTGTAGCTCAGTACAAAAAAACACGCATAAAAAAAGAGGACTAATGATTATTAGTCCTCTTTTTTTATGCGTGTTTTTTACACTAATTATTTGATACGTTTCCAAGTCTGTGAGCGACCAAACAAGGGTGTACCCACGTAGCCTCGCAGATCTAAGCTCTGACCGTTGTCACTCAAGGTAATTTTTCCTGAGTAAACTTTGCCAGACTCAGGATCAACCAGTTTGCCATCGCTCCACTTATTATTACCATCAGCTTTTAGGCCTGTCAAAATCTGCAGCCCTTCGACTGGTTTATTTTTTAGGCTGCCGGGACATTTGGTACAGACCGCTTTCGCCTTTTGCTTATCAAGTACCTTGATAATTTTGCCGGAGACCTTGCCGCCATTTTCATTTAACTGGATGATGGCCTTTTTTTCGCCCGTTTTATCATCGACCGTCTGCCATTGACTACCATCCAATGAGGCGGCAAACACGGAAGTGGATAGTAGAGCACCTGCAGTAAGGGTTAGTACAGTTGATATAGTACGGTTCATAAACGACTCCTTTCGTAAAAACTTTTAATTAAGTCCATAAAAAATATAACTGTGTGACAAAACAAACTCTTGTTTGTCGAATGCTAGTTAACCATAAAAAAAAGGGCTATAAAAGTCTTGTTTGTTACATTAACTTAAGCGTAGACTTCTTTTGTTATTTTTACTCAATTATTGGAGTGCTAACTGCCATGAAAATCAGAATACTGAGCGTCGGTAATAAAATGCCTAAATGGATACAGACAGGGTTTGACGAATATTTCAAACGTATCCAGCCTATGCTCAGCACAGAAATCGTGGAGATTGCTGCGGCAAAACGAGCAAAAAACCCATCAACTGCTAATCTAGCACAGTACCGTGAGCAAGAAGGACAGGCGATACTGGCGGCGCATAATGCTTCAGGGCATGAGCAATTATGGGTGCTCGATGTCAAAGGTAAAATGCTCTCAACCGAAAAGTTAGCGGACAAAATTGCCGATGTCATGCCACAAGGCATGGACGTGGCGTTAGTAATAGGCGGCGCTGATGGCGTCTCACCCGCAGTACTAGCAAAAGCCGATATGACCTGGTCACTATCAGCGCTCACTTTACCGCATCCGCTAGTGCGAGTCGTGCTGATGGAGCAGCTGTATCGCGCAATGAGTATCAATAACAACCATCCTTATCACCGTGGCAACTAGCACTAGAGCTGAGCTAAAACACCCAAACGGATTGAAAAACGTGAATCTGCCCTAATAAAGCTGACATGAACCAATCAAAGTCAGTCAGATCCACTAGCCCGCCTAATCATAGCTCTCAACATGAGAACCTTGATACGACTGCGCCTATCAGCGGTGCCGCTGCATGGGCAGATGCGCCTATGGGCTTGGCTAACGCGGCCAAATTGCCTGCTTTATTTATCTCGCATGGCGCGCCAACCTTAGCTATCGAGCAGTCAGCAACTACCAGCGCGCTAGCTCGCATCGGACAAAACTTACCTAAGCCGCGAGCCATTATCATTATGTCGGCGCACTGGGTATCTACTAAGCTTGAGATTAGTAGTAATCCGCAGCCAAAGACTTGGCACGATTTTTCAGGATTTAACCAAGAGCTACATGAGCTGCAGTATCCAGCGCCAGGTCATGCCTCGCTTGCTGAGTCTCTAGCACAGCAGCTCAGCGCACGCGGTATCAATACCGCAGCCAACCCGCTACGAGTCAGTGATCATGGCGTTTGGTCGCCGCTTCGTCACCTCTATCCGCAGGCAGATATCCCTGTCGTACAAATCTCTTTACCCCACAATTATGACAGCATTGCTTGTTATCAATTAGGCGCGCAGCTTGCTCGTCTGCGCGAGCAGCAAATTCTAATCATCGGTTCAGGTAATATCACTCATAATTTGCAAGCACTACGCTGGGAAGCCGATAGCGTGGATAAGACGGCAAAGGACTTTAAGCTGTGGTTATTGCAGCAGCTCAAAACCGATATCCCTGCCGCCTTAAACTGGCAGCAGTATCCTAATTACAAAGACATCCATCCAAGCGATGAGCATTTGCTACCGTTGTTTTTTGCTTTAGGTGCTGGGCAGCGTGTTAATGTTGTGCATCAAAGCATGGCGCACCATAGCTTAGGGATGGATATTTACCGCTTTGATTAGCTTTATCTTAATTTAGGCTACTTTGCAAAAGCGGGCTTAGTAAACATGCCGGCGCGTTCCATCTCACCTGCCACACTAAATAGTGTTGTTTCATCATTCATGCGCCCGATAAGCTGCATACCAATAGGTAAACCTTTTTTACTCATGCCTACGGGTACAGAGACCGCTGGCAAGCCTGTAACATTACCTAATAAAGTAAAAGCCATCTTGCTCAATACCGGATGGCTGAGCTTCTCTATCATGCCAGAGCTAAAGGCATACTTACCCATATCGATCCCTTTATTGAGCACTTCCGCACTACGCATCAGCATCTCATCCATTACGCTTGGCGGCAGTACACCGTGCTTGACCGCGGTTGTCGGAACGGTCGGACACAAAATCATGTCATAGCTCTCTAATAATAGCCCTGTCTGATACTGACTGTCATGCCAGCCTTGCTTAGCATGCGCCAAATCAACCGCTGATAAGGAGCGTCCTAGTAGCGCCATATTTTGGGTCTGTGGCTCAAGTTTTTTGACGTGGTGGGCACCATAATTACGCTCAATATCATCGATGGTAAAGGCGGTATGCGTACAGACCACCACCATAAAATCATGCCAAAACTGCTCTATATTGATATTCGGCTCGGCAGGCACCACACGATGCCCCATGGCCTCTAGCTGTTTCGCGGTATGCTCGAGTACCGCTAACACTTCCTTATCCACTACCGTACCGGCAATCAGCGGCTGCTGATGCAAGGCAATGGTGAGCGTTTTGGGAGCGCGCATCGCCGCCTCTAAAAAGCTACCTTTGGGCGGGGCAATCACGAACGGCGCGCCAATCTCAGCGCCGCTAGTGGCATCGAGCATGGCGGCACTATCACGCACGCTACGGGTAATCACGTGATCAGCGACCGCGCCTTCCCAGCCTTCTCCAACCTTAGGTCCCATAGGATTGCGACCACGGCTAGGTTTGAAACCAAAAGTGCCACACCAAGCCGCTGGAAAACGAATAGAACCACCGCCATCACCGGCGCCTGCCATCGGTACGATACCACTCGCTACTGCAGCGGCGCTACCACCCGATGAGCCGCCAGAGCTATAGCCTTTTTTAAACGGATTATGAGTGGCGCCATGAGCCTTGGGCTCAGTGGTGATAATAAGGCCAAACTCAGGCGTATTAGTCTTGCCAAAGGTATTGACCCCTGTTGCCTTCATACGCTTGACAATCTCACTATCGTAATCTGACATGATATTGACGCTACGGCTGCCCATGGTCAAAGGCTCACCCTCAAAGCTAAAAGATAAGTCTTTTAGCAAATAAGGTACACCGGTAAAAGCGCCAGACGGCAGGCCTGCTTGCGCCTTATGGTAAGCACGCTCATCGAAACGGTGGATAATAGCGTTTAGCTTAGGGTTAAGCTTATTGGCGCGGGCAACGGCACTATCGAGCAACTCTTTGGTGCTGACCTCGCCTTTGCTAACGAGTTCTGCTAAGCCTAGCGCGTCAAATTGAGTGTATTCTTTAAACATAAGGCATCCTTGCATAGCTGTTGGTTTTGTCATTTATATAAGCAAATACTATAGCTTAGAATCAAGCGAAAACAAAATTTGCAATAAAAAAACGAGCTATTTGCGTAGCTCGTTTTTTTAAGGTTTTATGATAGATTTACATCAGCAGCTCACGCTTACCGCTTTTACCCATTGAGCTGACAAGGCCCGCCTCTTCCATTGAATCGACGATACGCGCGGCGCGATTATAGCCAATGCTAAATTTGCGCTGAATGGACGATGCGGAGACTTTGCGCGTCTCCATAATAAAGGCCACCGCATCATTATAAAGATCGTCATCTTCGCCTGACGCGCTAGCACCAGAGCTACCACCGCCGGAGCTTGATAATTCAAAATTGCCCGCCATATTATCGATATAATCTGGAGCGCCGCGCTCACGCCATGCGTCACAGACGCGGTTGACCTCCTCATCACTGACATAAGCGCCATGCACCCGATCAGGCTCAATTTGACCTGGCCCTAAGAACAGCATATCACCATTACCGAGCATGTCTTCAGCGCCTCCACTATCTAGTATCGTCCGCGAATCGACTTTTGAGTTGACTCGTAGAGCCGCACGTACTGGAATGTTGGCTTTGATCAGGCCGGTGATGACATCGACCGAAGGACGCTGAGTCGCTAGCATCAAGTGAATACCGGAAGCCCGTGATTTTTGCGCAAGACGCGTGATCAGCTCTTCGGCTTGTTTGCCCACTTGCATGATCATATCGGCAAACTCATCGGCGACGATGACAATCATCGGGAGCGTTTTGAGCTTAGGCGCTTGGTCGATACTGACATTATCGTTGGGACGCCATAAAGGATCGAGCATCGGCTTGCCTGCCTTTTCAGCGGCGAGGACCTTTTTATTGAACTCATTGAGTTTACGCACCTTTAGCAGGCTCATTAGCTGATAACGGCGCTCCATCTCTGCTACACACCA
Organism: Psychrobacter sp. 1U2; assembly: GCF_051847575.1. Taxonomy (NCBI): domain Bacteria; kingdom Pseudomonadati; phylum Pseudomonadota; class Gammaproteobacteria; order Moraxellales; family Moraxellaceae; genus Psychrobacter; species Psychrobacter sp. 1U2. Next base: position 6,670 of record NZ_JBPYDC010000006.1, on the reverse strand, counting down.
AGACAAGCTACTGGCTGCCTCGGTCATATCAGTTACCACAGGCGTCAGCAGATGCGGAATCTCATTGTAGTTGGCCAGCTCAAGCTGCTTTGGATCAATGAGAATTAATCTTAGCTCATTAGGGGTGTATTTGAGTAGCATCGATAGCAGCATGGAGTTAACCAGTACCGACTTACCAGAGCCTGTGGTACCAGCGACTAACATGTGCGGCGCGCGTGCCAGATCAGTAATGATAGGTTTGCCGCCGATATCTTTACCCATCGCCATGCTGATTTGCGCGCTAGGGTCTTTATACTTTTCGGTATTTAATAGCTCAATTAAGCGTACCATTTCGCGCTGCTTATTCGGTACCTCGATACCGATATAAGGCTTCCCAGGGATGACCTCGACCACGCGCAATGAGGCCATAGACAAGGAGCGGGCCAAATCACGTGAGATACCGGTGACTTTACTGGCTTTGATCCCCGCAGCAAGCTCAACCTCAAAGCGGGTGACTACCGGTCCTGGAATCGCTTGTACGACTTCGGCTTTGACATTGAACTCTTGGAGTTTGATCTCTAGTAGCTCTGATAATTGCTCAAGCTCTGCGACGGTGTAGCTCGGCTCACGGTCAGGATCAGGCTTATCGAGAATAGACAGCTCTGGGATTTTACTGAGGCTACTGCGGTACTGAGCAGTTTGCATCGATCTTGAGCGGTTAGCAAAAGCTTCATCATCATGAATATCCGGCATGACTGGCTCATCCAAATCCTCACTACTCGCCGGGCTATTATCTTCGGGCATCATATCAGTAATATGATTGCTCGCATCGCCATCAGGTACCGCAAAGCTGACCGCAGGTTTTGTCACTGGTGCTGACTCTACCGGTAACTCATCATCCAATTTCTGCGCTTTTGGCGCTTCTTTTGGATTGGACGGCGGCGTATTAGTTGGGGTCATATTTGCAAGCGAGGAGGCATTGTCTGTGGGCACTGACTCACTGACAGGGGTGGCGGTCGAGGCTGCTTTCCTAGCTGCATTTTCTGTGACTACCGCGGCTGCGACTGCAGGCTTTGTTATAGGGTTAGCAGGCGAAGATGATTCGGTAGCAGTATTTTCACTAGCTGCTGTTTCCCTGTTATTTATTTCAGTGCTAGCTGTTTGCGTGGTATCTGCCTCAGCTTGCTTAGCGCTTATTTGATGAGTGCTGGGGGATTGTGCAACGGCGCTAGGTTCAGAGGTACTATGCTCAGCTAACCAAGCATCGGCTAAACCATCAACCTGAGCTGATGTTGTCAGCACTGCTACGCTCTCCAATGTTTCTTTATGAGTCTCAGTATTGGCTGGCTCAGCGTTTACTTTATTATTTGCTATATCGTTTGCTTGATTCGTTTGTGTGTAGCTAGCGGCAGTCTCAGTTGTCCCTTTAGATTCAATAATCGCTGCTTGCTCAGACTCTAAATGAGTCATTTGATCGATTTGACCGCCCTGCTCTGCCTGATTCATAGTAGCCGAGGGTACAGCAGGTGCCGGTGTCCCTTGCTCAGCAGCAGATTCACGAGCGAGCAAATCAGCCACCATGTCATCATCATTCCAAGCGAAGCTGGGCTCAACTTTGCGTAGCGGCGCAGTAGTTGCGCTAGTGTTTTGTTGACGCGGATGAGCTAAACTATGGGTACGCTCTATATTCGCAGTAGCGGTAGCGGTAGCGGGCTGTAGATGATCCGACATGGCTTTATTAGTAGCTGCCGCTTCAGCGCTTGCTATCGCCTCTTTGACGCTAGCACCCAATCCTGATTTAGCTAGAAAGTCAGTCAACACATGACTAAAGCGGCTACTATTTTGGGCGGTAGCGCTAGATGCTTCTTGCAGCTCAAGTGGTAGCTGCTCATAGTCGGCTGCTTTAGTAAAACTATCACTGCTTTGATTTTCTACGCCAGCTTCATCATCGGTAGCCAAGACGCCATTATCAAGAGCGTTGGCTTTCTCAGACGAGCCTGTGCTAGCCATACTACCAATACCTGAACCGAACCAATGCAAATCAGTCAATTTGTGATATAGCGATAACCAATGAATATTAAAGGCAAAAGTAGCGGTCACTATCACAAAAGCGCTCAAAAATAACAGGCTACCCCATTTAGTCAGTAACAGCGCTAAGCGCGCTTGCAGCTCAAGTCCAATGATACCACCAGCTACGCCTTTGAGGCCTGATGTTACCGGATCTGCCACTTGCTGAATCAAGGCCATTAACTGTGCAAATAGAGCGCTGGCACTCAATAGCAAAAAGATATAAGCCACCAAACGCAGCACCCAAAAAGTCGGTTTGTTATTCCACCAAATCAAGATAGACTCGTAAACCATAAATACCAGCAGCCACCATGCGCTATAGCCAAAAAAGCTATAAAGCAGATCAGACAACCACGCGCCTGTCGCGCCGCCCATATTATTGATAGTGGTCATATCGCTACTGATATGTGACCAGCTAGGATCATTACCGGTATACGTCATCAAGATAATGAACAGATAGACTGCCAACATTAACCCAAGAATGGTAAATATCCCTTTTTTTAAATAGTCTATAACTGCTGCTGATATCACGTAGGATCTGCCTTTATCAATATATTGATACTAAATAAATGGTAACACACGATTGCTCGCAACCGTGCTCAGGTGTTTATAGGCTTGCTCATATGCTGACTTGCTTTTAAACTCTAAATCCTAAAAATAATAAAGCTCAATTAACATAGCTTTATATTTACAAGACGCTGTTTCCATAGCTTTTACTGCTCTTTATCTAACTGGTTATGATAACAAATACCTAGCCGAAGTGGCGAGTGTGTTATCAAGAAAGCGGGCTTTAATTTTAAGGTATAGTTTAGTTCTTATAATAGCGATGTTTGTTTTAGCAAACTTGCACTTTTTGCCTACTGCCCTTATGTTATTATCACATCGCAATGACAAAAACCATCTTAGTCGCAATTTTTGATCATTCATTTGAATGACTTATAACGCTTCGTATTTATAATCAGTTCATTAAATCATTAGTAAGGAATATTTTATGGCAACTGACACCACAGCGCCACGTCACGAAAAGCTCATTATTTTAGGTTCAGGCCCTGCAGGTTACGCTGCAGCTGTCTATGCAGCGCGTGCCAATCTTAAGCCTGTCATGATTACCGGCCTAGAAGTCGGTGGACAGTTGACCACAACGACAGAAGTCGATAACTGGCCAGGTGATGCTCATGATTTAACAGGTCCGGCACTGATGGATCGTATGAAAGCGCATGCCGAGCGCTTTGGTACAGAGCTGGTCTATGATCACATCAATGAAGTGAAGCTGGATGAGCGTCCTTTTACTTTGATTGGTAATAATGGCAGCTACACTTGCGATGCACTCATTATCTCAACCGGCGCCTCAGCTCAGTATTTGGGCTTAGAGTCAGAAGAAAAATTCAAAGGCTTAGGCGTATCTGCTTGTGCCACTTGCGATGGGTTCTTTTATAAAGATCAAAAAGTCGCGGTCATCGGTGGTGGTAACACGGCTGTTGAAGAAGCGCTGTATCTATCCAATATTGCCTCAGAAGTCACCTTAGTGCATCGCCGTGATAGCCTACGCTCTGAGAAAATCCTGCAAGACAAACTGTTCGAGAAAGCCAAAAACGGCAATGTCAAGATCGAGTGGAATCATACGGTTAAAGAAGTCGTGGGCGATGATATGGGTGTCAATGGCGTCGTTATCGAATCGACCGAGGATGGCAGCAGTAAGCAGCTGGATATTCATGGCGTATTTATCGCTATCGGCCATAAACCCAACACCGACATGTTCAAAGGTCAACTTAAGATGAATGATGGTTATATTATCGTCAATAGTGGTATTAATGGTAATGCTACCCAGACCAGTATTGAGGGCGTATATGCTGCAGGTGATGTTGCCGATCATGTTTATCGTCAAGCGATTACCTCAGCAGGTACCGGCTGTATGGCCGCTCTCGATGCTGAAAAATACTTAGACGCGATTGGCGAGACTGTTGCCGCTGATCATACTTATGCGTCAACATTGACGATCGATTAAAGCGAAGTAATCATTACTATGATTAATGAGTTTGATATCCATGATATGACGCCTGAGACTTTTTATAAAACCATTAAAGGGCTTGGGCGTTATGACTTTCCGAATCCAAATGAGGTCGATCCTGACGGCTACGGCGTAGTCGCACTAGGTGGCGATCTTGCCCCTGAGACGCTGATATCAGCTTATGCGCAGGGGCTATTTCCTTGGTTTAATGAAGATGAGCCTATTGCTTGGTGGTGCCCTGAGCCGCGCTGCGTTATCGTGCCAAGCGATTATCAGCCTAGTAAATCACTCCGTAAACAAGCTCGGCGCTCGCGCTGGCAGTTAACGGTTAATCAAGCCTTCGATGAAGTGATTCACGCTTGTAGTTTGCCACGCAGTAATGGACTGCCTGAGGGTGAGCACACTTGGATTCATCAAGAGATGATCGAAGCTTATACCGAGCTCCATCGCTATGGTTTCGCTCATAGCATAGAGGTTTGGGATGACAATGGTCAGCTGATAGGCGGACTTTATGGACTAAAAATTGGCCACATTTATTTTGGTGAGTCGATGTTTCATCGTGCTTCCAACGCTTCGAAATTAGCCTTTTGGGGTCTGATGCAGCTTTGCGTTGACAGCGACGTGGCGCTAGTCGATTGTCAGCTGCCCAATGATCATCTATTAAGCTTAGGCGCAACTACCCTCAGCCGTAGTCAGTTTTTGACGCAACTAGAGCGTTTATTACATAAAGGCGCTGTTAAATGGCACAAACAACCCCATCAGCCGGTGTCTGTGGCTAGGCTAGATAGCTCTGATAAACATTCGAAAATTTGGCCACTCTAGACTGCTACTAATGTCTCATAAATAGATGACATTTAGTCGATAAGATTGGTTCATAAAAGAGGTCAAGATGCCAGATACTGCGTTTTTACTCATTGGGGCTTTAGCAAAAAAAGCCAATACCACCAAAGATACTATACGTCATTATGACGAGCTAGGACTACTAAAGTCTCGCAAGCGGCAAGCGGGTTCGCGGCTTTATACTGAGTTTCATTCCGAATGTATTGAGCGGATTGAGCTGATTAAAAGCGCGCAGGCTATTGGTTTTACCCTTACTGAGATAAAAAACAGCCTTGATGACTATTACGATGGTAATTTGAATCTTGATGAGCAACTGCTCGTCACTCAGCAAAAGCTAGAACAAGTCAAAAAACAACAAGACAATATCAACCTTATGGTGGAGATGCTAACCCAGCGCATTACACTGCTTACGCGTATGCAAGAGGATGATAGTTACGTGCCTTCTATAGAAGATTGTAAAAACAACAGCTCTACGCTTCCTTATCATCGATAGCCCTGCCAACTTGCTAACTTTTTTCTTCAATCTGCCTTTTTATAGTTCAGCTGCATAATCAGAGCATCGATAGCAGGCTGATGCGCTATTTTATAATAGCCTTTGCGCTGATGAATCGTCTCAAAACCTTGCTGCTCATACAGAGCTATCGCTGGCGCATTATCGGCTCTTACTTCTAATATTAGACTTTCAGCATTTAACTCTTTTAGCTGTTGATTTAATTTACTAATTAGTTTGGAAGCGATACCTTGGCGTTGATAGTCAGGATGCGTACCGATTCTTAATATCTCTGCTTGCTCAAATAAAGCTTGATAAAGACAGTAACCGACGGCTTTATCGCTTTGATAAACGACTAATAAATCAATGCTATCTTGTGCAAGTAATTCTATTACTGTCTGGTAGCTCCAAGCATCTTGTTGTTGAATAATAGCTTCAATATCAGCAACGGCTCGTATAATTTCTTGAGCCCCAGATAATTTTTTATTAAGTAAATCTATAGTTAGCACTACTCTCTCCTACTTTTAAGCACTATTTGTAAATACAACTATCGCTATAATCCCGTAAATACTATCTTAACTCTTATTATTACCTATAAAAAATACGATCGCCCATAAAAAAAGCCGTCCTCATAAGAGAACGGCTTTTGATTGATCTTTAATGCGTAAGATTAGAGTAAAGACTCAACCTCACTAATATAGATCAGCTAATTACTTAAGCATCAGCTATTAGTTACTGACGTTAGCAACCACACCAGCACCTACCGTACGGCCGCCTTCACGAATAGCGAAACGTAGGCCTTTGTCCATAGCGATCGGGTGGATAAGCTCAACACTCATCTCAACGTTGTCGCCAGGCATAACCATTTCAGTACCGTCTTGTAATTGGATTGCGCCAGTTACGTCAGTGGTACGGAAGTAGAACTGTGGACGATAGCCGTTTAGGAATGGTGTGTGACGACCACCTTCTTCTTTGCTTAGTACGTATACTTCGGCGTCAAACTTGGTATGCGGGGTGATTGAACCTGGCTTCGCTAGTACTTGGCCACGCTGTACGTCTTCACGCTTAGTACCACGTAATAGGACACCACAGTTCTCACCAGCACGACCTTCGTCTAGCAGTTTACGGAACATCTCGACACCAGTACAGGTGGTTTTTTGAGTGTCACGGATACCGACGATTTCGATTTCGTCGCCGACGCGGACGATACCTGATTCAACACGGCCGGTTACGACGGTACCACGACCTGAGATTGAGAATACGTCTTCGATTGGCATTAGGAATGC